>CAINOC010000007.1 GCA_903851385.1 uncultured Chlorobiaceae bacterium
GACGTACAATTCAGTCGTTTGCTCTTGGGAAATCCTGATAAACGCAAAAACATCTCTGCCGGGTCAAAAACAAACAGCTTTTGATCTTGATGGGGTTGTAAGATTTTCAAAAAACAAAGGTTTTCTGTCAGGCACTAATTAGAGAAAGGTTTCAAAACTATTTTGAAACTATCGATAGTAAAAAGCTTAACACCTGTCAAGACGGGTACATAAAGCTATAGGACAGCAGAAAAGAGAGTATTAGTCTTTATTCTGAAATAGGTTAATAACAGGAGAATGACGATGAAAACAAATATGCTGATAGTTTCAGGAATTGCAGGAATCCTCATTGGTCTTTCCGCTCCAGATGTTAAGGCTGATCTCCATCTACGCTTGGGCGATATTCGTATCGATGCAGGAGACAGGCCAAGATTTGTTATTGACACCCGGCCGAGCTTTATCTATCTGGAAGATCAGGGCTTTTCAGTATCAATAAACAGCCCTTATGATATTGTTTTCTACGATGATATGTATTACCTCTATCGGGAAGGTGGTTGGTATCGTTCTTCTGACTATGGTGGCCCATGGGTTGTTATAGAGGAGTATGATCTTCCTCATATCATAAGACGACATCGTTGGGAGGATTTAAGAAGATATCGTGATATTGAGTACCGCAGGCATGATCACAGCTATTGGGAAGAGAGAGATCGGCGCGAAAGGGAAAGATATAGAGATAGGGACAGAGAAAAAGAAAGGGAGCGATTCATCGATAATCGTCCCAGAGTTAATCCTGATCAACGCAGCGAAGACAACAGAGGCAGTAATCGAGATCAGCGCAATGAGGGCAATCGGTTGTTCGAAGGAAATAATCGTGGGAACGATAACAGGAAGGCTCCGGATCAACCCAAGGCTCCTAACGTCATAAAGGCTCAAGATCAACCCAAGAAGGACGACAGCAAAAAAGGTACAGGTCAGCCTAAAAAGGATGGTAAAGACAAGAATACAAATCAGCCAAGATAACGGAAAACGTTACAAATAGTGATGTGTTGCAAAAACACCGGTAAGCGATTAATTGGATTGCTTACCGGTGTTTCTGTTCTGCTCCATTGTGCTGCATCGTGTCTCGCCCATCGAAAAGTCTAAGGGTATTGCTTCACTCTCCTTCATAATCTGCCCAATTATTTGGCGTTTCATACCAGCGGAGCTGCTTGAGCGTGACGCCTTCAGGCAAATGATGCCGAATCTGATTGAAAGCCCATTTGGCGAGGCATTCGGCTGTCGGTGGCTCATCGGTAATAAGCACCCGTGAGTTGCGCTTTGTGATAAAGTCAAGATCTTCAAAATCATTCTTCCATACTGCAAAGCCGTGGTCAAGCTTGTCGTGGATATGCTCAAGCATGATCTCTTTCAAAAATTTGAAATCCATCACCATTCCTTCCTCGCTATCCCCATTGCGCGTTATCGTATTGCCCTCTACCGTTGCAACAATAACACCACGATGACCATGAAGCTGATTGCAGAACGAAAAGCTGTTGGGGAGTGTATGGCCGTAATCAATCTCTATTTTTCGTGAAATGCGCATAACGTTCAATCGTATTGTCTTTACCGGGTTCTCTATTGATTGCAAAGTGTACACAAAAAATTACTTTTTCGCGAATGTGTGGGTTTCTGTTCGTGAGATAATCGGAAGATTTCAGTATTCCATTTACGGATTAATATTTTTATTAGCCGTATTATGAGCGTATCAATTACATTGCTAATGATATTCGTAACAACCGAAGCAAATTGGTCGCTAATATCCTGAAAATAAACTTATAGGTTGATTATGACGAAGCTGGTTCGTATAATGACTGATGATGTCACAGGAGAAGGGTTATATGCAGTTCGTTCTCTGAACGAAACTGTTGACGAGTTTGAATCTCTACGGGTCATATTCCCCGCCGCTTGCGGCGAAAGTTAAAATTTCTAAAAACAGATACCCCGCTGCTTGCGGCGGGGAGTTTCATTATCTGGAGATCTAAACGATGGCCCTTAAAGATCTGAAACAAAAAATTGACAAGGTTGTTTCACGGCAGCCTTCACGGTGGATGGAAAAAGCGTTATGGGATAAGGCCAATGAGGCTTGGCTTGACCGATCTGCCGATATTGCCTTGCGAATTCTGGGCACGTTACAGGCAAATTGTATTTCACAAAAAGACCTTGCTGAAAAAATAGGTGTCAGTCCTCAGCAGGTAAACAAAATTCTCAAGGGAAATGAAAACCTTACACTTGAAACCATTGCAAAAATTGAGGCTGCACTTGGGATTGTGCTGTTCTTAATTCCAGAGAGTATTCCTGATACCAAAGCAGGGTCAAGCAAAAAACAGGTGCTCAATAAATCCGCATCGAAAAAGAGTGCGACAAACACATTAAAAGCTGTTCACCCAGTTTGAAACAGTCTTGATATTCCTAAGGTCTGATAATGATATGATCAAGGATATTGACAAGGAGCTGAACGTTATTTCATAACATCAAACCCTGTGGGGAGTTAAAAATTATTTCTGTATGTTTATTTTATAAAATTCTTCATGAATTGAGTGGTACATATTTCCAATAATATTCATACAACATATCAGCTATGGCAGACAACAACGGCATTTTTTCCGACCTCTTCAATGCAGTCGGCACTCCAATCCAGAATGTAGCAGACCTTGTGGGTGACGGTTTCAACGCAGCCACTTCGATCGCCCAGACCCTGTTCAATCTCTTCGGAACGATCGTAACCAGCACGGCAAACACCGCCATTCAGATTATCCAAGGTGTTGCAACAGGCATCTCATCGGCTATCACCCCGAAAAAGTAACCATTTCGCTCTTCATAAAAGCCACCTTACACCATGCGGTATAAGGTGGCTTTATGTTTCCATTAAAATTGCTTTACTGCCTGCACAAAAATCATAGGGCTGTTTTCTGGAGTGCTTTCCCCTTGGACTTTCCATGCGCATGTTGCTTGAAGGGAATAGTTGTTTGCATCCAGCCATCTAACTCCGATTCCCGCTCCAGTAAGGTTTCGGGTGTTTGTCCCTGCATCTGGTAAGGGGTTGGCATGAAGCTCAGCATACCCATGGTCAGCAAAAGCTATTGCCTGCACTTTGCCGGGAAGTTCTCCGATGCGTCCAAACTGGTAGCGAAATTCTACCGTTGCGATAACACCTTTATCGGCGTATGATTCGCCGGTCTGCCATGCCCTTATTGCGCCGGGGCCACCAAGGGAAAGCTGTTCTGAACTATTCAGGTTTTTACCGCTCCATTGACCATAACAACTCATATACAGCGACAACCCATTCTGGATGGTCTGGGTTCGGGCCATACTCAGGTTAAGCTTGGAATAATTGCCATTGGTATGCAATCCGCTTGATGACTGGTCAGTCAAGAGTGTTTCCGGGTCAGTGATGTCTAAACTTCCGCCAGTAAGCCCAAATGAGAACGAGGTGGAGCCACCACCCGAAAATCTATCCATCTGTAAGCCGGCAAGGCCGAGTTGCCAGGAAGCTGTGCGACGTTGATTTCTGGATAGCGGGTTTTCAATCCGGTCATCCAGTAGTTTGCCTTCCCCGGCAACTGTCGCATTCATGATAAGGTTTCTCCGGCGTATGAGCGGATGGATAATGGAAAGACTAAGGTTTTGGGCATTGCCATCAGCGTTCAATGTTTTAAATGAACCACCCAGCTTATAGGTGACAAAGTTGTAGTCCACACTAATCTTTGTACCGTATGACATTACCGGTATCGTAAAGTTTGCCCGAGTATTCTTAACCTCTCCGGTTGTCGAACTCTGCAGATGCAGTGTCAACTGATCTCCAAGGTGAAGAGGGGAGTAGAGATCGAGCGTGCCGCCTGCCCGATTATTTCCTGTAGCATCGTTTCCGTAGTTGTCCATGTCGAGAGCAAAACTGTAGGGCTGGCCTTCGGTGACTTCAAGAGTTGCTTTTGTTGTGCCGGGTGTTGAGCCCGGTTCCAGCATGATTCGCGAAGAGATATTTGGCAGTTCGTTGATTCTCATGACCATTGAGGTTAAAGATCCATCTTCTACCGGTCTGCCCGCAGGAAGATGGCTGGCATAGCTTTTCAGGAGGCTTACCGGTGTTCTTGTTTTCACTGGAACGGTTACAATCTCTATGGTGTCCAGTAAGCCTTCAACAACTTCAATGACAAGAGGCATTCCTGGTTTTATCGATTGAGGAGGGAAAAATACAGAAGCAAGAAAACACCCTCTGTCGCGGTATTTGTTGGTGATTACGGCAGTTGCTGCATTCAGTTCTGTAAGTGTCATCTCTTTTCCAATGGAGCCTGACATAAGCGCTGTAAGCTCACTGCTGGAAAACAGAGTGTTGCCGGTAAAAATAAAACCTGACACCATTACCCTTGTTCCATCCCGAGCCGGCACTTTAGGCGAAAGTGGTTTTTGAAGCGGAGGTATAGTCTGCTGGGGGCTAAAAGAAGTTGGCGGAGTATTCTCTTTGAGAAGTCGTCCGGCATCAGGAAGCTCAGCGGCAAGAGCAGCACTTCCGAGAAAGGGTGAGATGAATAAGAGGATTTTCAACGATGCCGACATGGAAGACTCCATTAAATCAAGTTATTCAGTCTGTTATCCAACGTTCACAAACACTACTGTCCGTGCTTCACCGCCAAACTGGTCTTTGGCTATAAGTTCCACCTGATACTTTCCTTTTGCATCTTGAGGAGGGGTGCCGCTTAAGACTTTTTGTTTTGGGTCGAATGACATCCAGGAAGGAATTGAAGAGCCGTTGACCAGGCGTACCTCTATAGAAATTACAGCTTCTGGATTGTTGTGTTTGAATGTGCCTTGTGGAATAGGCAGAATGAAAAATGCCATTGCAGGCTCATGTGCCTCTATGGTTGAAACGGCAAAGAAATCATGAGCAGCCGACGCCCGGTCAGGTTTTAGAGTTTGAGATGATTCTCCGGATGACCATTTGCTGTTTGGGTTAACCGGCAAATCGAGGGTAGTAATTACCGGTGGAGTGTTTATGGTCATTGAGGTTCTGAAAAACTCTTTGCTGTTACCTGTATTGTCTCCATCATGACTCGCCTGCTGTTGTATGGCATGGATCTTACTGGTAGTGTTGTTTTCCGCAGTTACAGTGGTTGAAAGCGTGAGCATGCTCTTGTTAATGGTCAGGTTTGCATCATTGAAACTGATCTTGTAATTGCTGTTTCCGAGCGTCCCTTGATTGATTGCATAGGTTCCAGCGTTTTCACCATCTGTCCGCTCAAGTGCACCGCTGAAGCTGTCGCCAGGTATGAGTCCTCGTCCGGTGCTTAAGGAGTTGGATTGCCAGGTGAGAATCGGATCACTCTCCCCATAGCTCTTGCTTTTTGCATCGGCAGAAATGATAATCGGTCGCTGGGTGATTGAAAAGGCATTGTTATCGGTGGCAAAAGTGACTGCATAGTTACCAGCCTTGTTGCCGGAACCGAGGCTGATATCATAACTGCCGACACTGTCGCCAGCCTGCCGGGTTAGAGTGCCCGTAATATCGCTTAACTCATCACTCACCGTTACGCTGCCCAAAGTTCCGCTGGTGATGCTGACTGCCAGATTTGGATCAGGCTCACCGTAGATTTTGCTTTTTAATGTTGCATGCAGGGTAATTGGGCGCGCAGTGATGGTAAGATCTGCTGCGGTCAGGGAAATGAGATAGTTATTGTTATTCAGTGAACCTTGATTAATTGCATAGGTTCCAACATTCTCACCGGCAGCTCGCCCTAGTGTGCCGCTGAAACTGTCACCGTCACCGTAAATCGCTCCTCGCCCGCTGCTTTTGGGTTCCGCGACCCAAGTCAGTTTTGGATCGGTGATGCTGTAGGTTTTGCTTTTATCATCAGCCGAAATGATAATCGGCCGCTGGGTGATTGAGAAAGCATTGTTATCATTGGCAAACGTAATGGCATAGTTGCCAGCCTTTGTGCCGGCACCGAGGTCGATATCGTAACTGCCGACACCGCTGCCGGTTTGCCGGGTCAGGGTGCCGGTAACGTCGCTCAATGCGTCATTTACTGTTACGCTGCCCAAAGACCCGCTCGATATAGCTACAGCCAGCTTGGGGTCATTTTCACCATAGATTCTGCTTGTTGCCGTAGCTTGTAAAGTAATCGGACGCGGTTTGATAGTCAGGTTGCTGCCGTTATAGTTGATCGTATAATTGCTGTTGCCAAGCGATCCCTGATTGATAGCGAAGGTGCCGATATTTTCACCTGCAGTTCGCCCGAGTGCGCCGCTGAAGCTGTCACCGGGTATCAGTCCCCGATTGCCTGTCTGGCTTTCAGCCAGCCAGTTCATTGTGTGATCAGCATCACCGTAGATTTTACTCATTGCATTGGCAGAAATGTTTATTGAGCGTTTATCAACAGTGTATCTGAGCCCGGTGCCGGCAGTAAAGGTCAACCCGATGCTGCTTGACAAACCGCCTCCGTAGTTGATGGTGTAACTGCCTGCGTTTGAAGCAGCTGTTGGCGCACCGGTCACTATCATGGTGCCGGTCAAACCAATATTTCCGAGAGTATCTTCATTATCAGAGCTGCTCAGCGTATAACCAAACGTAGCTGTTGGCGCAGTTCCGTAAATGTTGCTGGCACTTCCACTGACGAGAGTGGGTGAAACGGATATAGCCCCTGCTGCAGAAGTGTAGATAAAGCCGTTTCCGGATTCACTCACCTCCTTTGGAGCGTAGTTGCTGTAGCTGGAGTTGTAGTGACGGAAGTCAGACGTTAATCCATCCTTGATGGTAGCGCCTGGGTTGCCCGAATAGACTAACCATCGAGCTGTTCCGAAAGTGTAGAGTATTCCTCCTTCGCTATTGTCGAAATCCCTGCCCGCAAGCACAATGCTGCTCCCGCTGGTTGCATTGGCCCCAAGAGTTCCCGAAGCAAGGGTAATGCCGGAGCCGGTTGTGAGCCCGTTATTTACGGCGCTGATTGTGCCTGCGGTGATATCGCGCAGGGTAATATCGCCGCTCTCCCTGTTTGTGTTGCCAGCTCCATCGCGCAGTTCAATGGTAACACTCCCATTGCCGGTATTGATACTTGAGCCTGCTCCCATGGTAATTACCGCACTGCCGTCAGCTCGGTAGGCATCCACCACGCCACTGTCTGTGGAGTCATTGGCTGTTAGCGTCAGGTTGCCGTTCCTGATGAAGATGCTGGCATTCATGAGAATGCTTCGCCCTGCATTCAGTGCAAGATTACCGCTATTTATACCCGGGTTGCTGCTGAAAATGTCCGAATTGACAGTGATGTCGTTGTTGGCTTTCAGTATCACATTCTCACCGGAATTAAGCAGAGTGGTGATTTCATCAGGAGTGAAGGAGTTATCCATCCCGGGATTGGATGTGTATTTCTGCGTTACCGGGGCAGGTACAAAAATATCAACCCGGCCCGTGCTGTTCAACCATGCTGGAGAGCTCACAACAAAACAACCCTTCATATCCCCGACAGTGAGGGGCGTAATCTCTCCAGAACCCATTTGGTACTCTTTTGCTGAACCGGTCATACTGTTAA
Organism: uncultured Chlorobiaceae bacterium; assembly: GCA_903851385.1. Classification (GTDB taxonomy): domain Bacteria; phylum Bacteroidota; class Chlorobiia; order Chlorobiales; family Chlorobiaceae; genus Chlorobium. The sequence continues at coordinate 7,539 of CAINOC010000007.1, forward strand.
GCAAGGTCACAGTCCCGACACTACCCTTAACTCCATTTCCCCAGGTGACTGCCCCGGCATTGGTGGCTGAACCATTATCCCATAGCAGTGATGTAACAACGTAATTGCTGCTTGGCAGAACCGTTACGCTGCCAACCTGATTGCCTGTTCTGGAACCAACCAGACTGTTTGCTGTGCTGATTGCTCCAACCGTCCCTCCGAGTCCATCTCCCCAGGTTACCCCTCCAGCATTGACAGCACTGTTATTATCCCAGAATTTTGAACTGACCACATAATTGCCGTTCGGGAGAGCAATCACATTATTCGATCTTAAATCATCTGACCCGGCGTAATCATTCTTTGTTGATCCAATAAGGCTGTTGGATCCACTGACTATGCCAGTCGTCCCACCACTGCCGTTCCCCCACGTTACAGCCCCTGCATCGGTAACGACACTATTGTCAGCATTGATCTTGTCCCAATATCCGGAAGAAGCAACATAATTGCCGTTTGTCAGGACTGTTATACTACGGCCAATACCATCATTTCCACTCGATCCAATCAGGCTGTTATCTGCCGATATCTCTCCCTTCAACCTTGTGCCGCCTGCTTCGCCGTTACCCCAGCTAACAGCTCCTGCATCGCTGTTCCAGTTTGGTGAAGCAACAACATAATGACCGTTGGTCAGAGCAATTACCGAAGAGCCAATACCGTCAGTTGCTGACGAACCGACCAAGCTGTTATCCACGGATATCGTTCCAGTCAACCGTGTGCCGCCTGCTTCGCCGTTGCCCCAGGTCACCGCACCTGCACCGTTGTTCCAGTTTGGTGAGCCAACCACATAGTGGCCGTTGGATAGAGCAGTTACCAGAGAGCCTACTCTATCATTGGGAAGCGATCCCATGAGACTGTTCGATGCATGTATAGTTCCGATGGTGCCCCCAAGTCCGTTTCCCCAGGTAACTGCTCCTGCATCAACGACTGTCCCGTTGTCCCAATATTTTGAGCTGACAGCATAATTACCGTTTCTCAGTGCTGTTACGTTATTTGAAGCAGTATCGTCGGATCCTATGTAATCATTTTTAGTTGATCCCACCAGACTGTTGAGCGCACTGACTACGCCAACAGTGCCTCCTCGCCCGTTTCCCCAGGTTACGGCCCCCGCGTTGGTGGCTGTCCCATTATCCCATAACGCAGAGGTCACGACATAATTTCCATTACTCAGCGCAATAGTCGCCCCATTGCCGTACCCCACCTCATTACCCGTTTTAGAGCCTACCAGACTGTTGTCAGCGCTTACCGCTCCAATTGTACCTCCGATCCCGTTACCCCACGTAACTGCTCCCGCATTGAGGGCTTTTCCATTGTCCCAATATCCTGAGCAAGCCACATAGTTTCCATTCGTCAGGGCAGTCACGTTATTTGAGTTAGCGTCACTGGTTCCTATGATGTCATTTTTAGTTGAGCCTATTAAACTATTGATGGCAGAAACAGCTCCTGTTGTCCCTCCTCGCCCATCACACCATGTAACTGCTCCTGCATCCATAACAATGGTATTGTCGGCATTGACTTTATCCCAGTTTCCCGAACTGACCACATAATTTCCATTCGTCAAAACTGTGACATTAGTGCCAATAGCATCATTCGGGGAGGAGCCGACCAAACTGTTGACATCGGATATTGTGCCCGTCAATCGATTACCGACTGTTGCTCCATCACCCCATGATGCCGCGCCGGTATTGCTGTTCCAGTGAGGGGAGCTGACAACGTAGTTCCCGTTTGTTAAAGCTGTTATGGCACTTCCCACGCAATCATTTACAGAGGAGCCAACCAGACTGTTTATTGCCGACACATTTCCACTGAGACCTGTTGCGCCATCAATCCATGTAACAGCACCAGCGTTTGCCAGGCCAGAGCTGGACCAGTTTGTTGTTGATACAATAGCATTGTTATTCCCGGCAAGGGCGGTCACATTATTTCCTACCATATCATTGGCAGTTGAACCAGTCAACATAGAGAGCAGTGTCCCATCCTGCCTGTAAAGGCGGACGGCCCCGGCATCAGTGGCAACAAAATCATCTGAAGGACTGGAAACGATAATATTGCCGTTTGCCAGTTCAATTATTTTTCCGGAGCCATGCTGGTTGCCAATCATGGGATTGGCATCGAGCAATGGAATAAGGGCGAAGGTTTGAGCAGTTGGATTAGTCTCAATGGTTATGTTTCGAGGGTCAAGCAGCAGTAGGCCGTTTTCGCCTTCGGGAGAGGCTGTGACTACATTTCCATCAAAAGAAAGCTTGTCATGGCTGGAAACCTCTACTTTACCGCCGTTTCCATAGTTTATTCCACCTTCAGCCTCGATAGTGCCTGAAAATGAGGTGGACTGGTTCGACCAGAGCACTACCGTACCTCCGTTGCCCTTCGCAAGTGCATTGGCGGTCAGCTTGCTACTTGATGTTATGAGTGTGCTTGCTGCGTTAGCAAGGGTATTATCATTGCCCTGCCATCCACCGCCTATTAAGATTCTGCCGCCCCCGTTTACTCCATCTGTCTTGACTTTCGTACCGGCAAGGATTGTTTCCGGTGCAGTGATGCGTATTTCCCCACCCTGGAATGCACTCCCGCTTGCACTCAATGTTCCTGAGAGGTAGAGGCTTTTTCCAGCGCTGATGGAGATATATCCGCCATAGTCACCATCGGCAGAAATAGTGCTGGCTACGGTTTGTTCCATGCTCCCGGTAGCATGTATGAGGATATTGCCGCTCTCCCAGGAACCTGCATCAATAAGATTATTAGCGCTGACCTTGATTTCCTTAGTGATTAGTTTGCCGGTGTTGATCATCGCTCCGGCAGCGCTTACATCAATCTTGTTTTCCGCCTCGATAATTCCGCTGTTGATAATGGTGCCGGATTCTATTACGACGTTGCCATTTTTTTCAGTGATAGAGCCAGCTCTTACTTTGCCACTGTTGTTGACTACTGTGGAAAGCAGTGCATCGGCTGCTGTTGCAGTCATCACTACATTGCCGCCATTCGCCTCAATGATGCCGCTGTTTTTTATCTGGGCGTTATAGGTCGCCTCGTCGACCTTTATTGCAACAAGTCCATAAAGATCCATGTTGAGTGTGATTCCTTGCCCGACAGCTAACCCGGCCAAACCTTTCGACGTTATCATGGTTCCTGAATTCTCGACAGAGCTGCCGAGAAGTGCAGCGAAGCCGGCACTAATGTTGCCCTGATTGATTACTGAGGCGGCAGGGCTGGTTTTAATAAACTTGTATTTTTCTGAGAGGAAATCACTGTCCCTTATTCCGAGAGTTGATGCAACCAGTCCTCCAGCGTTTATAGAGGATCCTGGTGCAAACAGCACCCCAGCAGAGTTAATCAGAAAGAGTTGTCCGTTGGCCGTGAGTGACCCGAAAATTTCTGAAGGATTGTTGCCCAAGACCCGATTGAGCAGTATCGATTGGCTTGTTGGTTGGGTAATGTTGACCGATTCACCTTTACCGATATTGAAAGAGTCCCAGTTGATGATGGCCCGGTTGCTTCCCTGAACGATATGCATTTCGGCAGACGATGGTGTGCTGATAGTGGCTTTTCCAGCTGCCGTTTGACCATTGATGGGTAATGCATGAGTTTTGCCCGCCAGAAGGAGTATGAGTGTCACGACGGAAGTGGTAAGCCAGTTGTTCCTGGTCATGTTCCAGCAAAAGCGATACACTGTGTTCATTGAAATGAGGGTTTAGATTCCGCTCTGACTTTATGGCGTAATGGTCTAACATATTTCATCTGCTTCAGGCTTCATAGCTTTCGCCTGACAGAGGCAACTGGCTTGTTCAAAATCAATGTTCGTCTTGCATGAGGAAAAATCGACATCCCCCTTACTCTGCAAACAGCGACAGGAGCTTTTAATTACATGCTCCCATCTCTTTGCTGCTTTCAGTATCGCTCCGTGCAGAGTTGAAGTAACCAATGGTGATAAAAAGCGTCCGGCAGATGGTTGTATTTCTCTCTGGATAATTGTCGTTGCCATAAGAAAACGATTTACTTTTATTGTACGCTATTGTTTGAATTATAAATACGCATTATTTGCGTAATCGCAAAAAAAAGTCTGAAACATTGTTCCTATGTATGACGAGTGCAATTTAAAGTTATGGTTTATGGGGAGGGTGTAAAGAAGTGCGCTGCAGCATCCTTATTCCTGGGTTCGAGCATTGCATGAGGGTGTTTTTTAAAAATTCGTTAGCTTCGCAGATGAACTGTTAAAGAGGCTTTACTTTTATCTCTTTACAGAGAGAATGTTATTGTTTCCGGAATTTTATCAGTGCGGTTCGGAGCCGTTTTTTTACCTATGGGGATAGATATCAAGAATATCTGGTCAATGATGACGAGCGAGGCCGCCAATGAGTGTGTCCGCGATCCTGATATCCGGATTTTTCTGGAGCAGCATATTACAAGCCAGGATGATTTTAGTTCATCTCTGGCCATGCTCCTCTCCGTTAAACTTGGGTCAAAGCATTTTCCCCCCCTTGTGCTGCAGGGGTTATTTGATGATTTTTACCGTCAGTTCCCTGCGGCTGTAGAGTATGCGGTCTTTGATCTGGTTGCCACGAAGGAGCGCGATCCTGCTGCGGTGCATTATTTCGAGATTATGCTTTTTATGAAAGGTTATCAGGCCTTACAGGCTTATCGGCTTTCACATTGGCTTTGGGAAAAGGGGCGCAAAACAATGGCTTATTTTATCCAGAACCGCATGTCGGAGGTTTTTGCTGTCGATATTCATCCCGCAGCGGTTATTGGAAAGGGTATTTTACTTGATCATGCGACCAGTCTTGTGATTGGTGAAACGGCGGTGGTTGAAGATAATGTTTCGATTCTGCATGAGGTGACGCTTGGTGGAACAGGCAAGGATACTGGTGATCGTCATCCGAAAGTGAGAAAGTCAGTGATGATTGGTGCCGGAGCAAAAATTCTTGGCAATGTCGAGATAGGTGAAGGAGCGAAGGTTGGAGCAGGAAGTGTTGTCCTTGACGATGTTCCTCCTCATTACACGGTTGTCGGAGTTCCGGCCCAGATTGTTGGTAAAACCGAGGTTCAGGAGCCTTCTCTTGAAATGAACCAACAAGTGGTCACTACCGGAAAAGAAGGCTAGACGAAGTGTTAGGTACGAAAGGTATTGCGGATGTTCTCACGATAAAGGTTCAGTCTTTGCAGGATTTCATCCAGATGATCGCCACCGAGCTTTTCAAGCAGTGCATTGGCAATTACAGGGGCGACTACGGCTTCGGCGACCACACCGGCTGCCGGAACTGCACAGGTGTCGCTCCTTTCGAAACGTGAAAGAGTCGGCTGCAGTGTTTCAACGTCAAACGACAGCAGGGGAGAGACCAGTGAGGAAATCGGTTTCATAGCTGCCCTGAGATGAATGATCTGTCCGCTCGACATGCTTCCTTCGAGTCCTCCAGCCCTGTTGGTTTTTCTTGTAACGCCATTTTCCTTGTCAAGGTGGAATTCATCGTGTACCTGTGAGCCCGGTTTTCTTGCATTCTCAAAGGCACTCCCTATTTCAACCCCCTTGATGGCCTGAATGGAAATTATTGCAGCTGCAAGAGCGGCATCAAGCCGCTTGTCGTGCTGCACATAGCTGCCGAAGCCAAGAGGTACCCCGGTGATAAATATTTCAATGATCCCCCCCAGAGTGTCTCCCTTTTCTTTCGCTGCATCAATAGCTGCAAGAGCTGCTGCTTCGGTAGTTTTTTCAAGCATGCGTACAGGCGAAAGGTCGGCCTGTTTTGAAACAGCTTCAGCTCCCTGGCTGAGAAGCTCAGTAAGTCGAAGATCGGGAGCAGCTTCTTCTGCTGGCCCGATAGCCGAAATATAGCTGCCGATTTCAATGCCTAGTGCTTTGAGAAACACTTTAGAGAGTGTTCCTGCAGCCACCCGTGCGGCAGTTTCTCGAGCAGAAGAGCGCTCGATAACAGGACGAATATCGTCAAAGCCAAACTTTATCCGTCCAGCCAGGTCAGCATGGCCTGGTCTTGGAATGCTGATTTTTGTGATTTCCTCATCATGTTTTTCAAACTGGGCCATGGTGGTTGTCCAGTTTTCCCAATCGCGGTTTTTAATGACCAGTCCGATTGGTGATCCGATTGTTTTTCCAAAACGGATACCGGAGAGGACTTCAGCCTTGTCTGTCTCTATTTTCATGCGGCCTCCCCGACCATATCCTTGCTGGCGGCGGGCTAACTGGGTATTGATCTCATCGGAGTTTATGGGAACTCCAGCCGGCATCCCTTCCACTATTGCCGAAAGTGCCGGACCATGTGACTCGCCTGCAGTAAAGTATCGTATCATAGCTATCAACAGTAAAATGCCCGGCTGTGTCCTGAATTTACAGCCGGGCGTTTTAAATGGGTTATTCTTTTTTCAAAAAGGCTTAACGAAGAATTTTCGCAGCTTCTTTTGCATAGTAGGTAAAAATAAGGTCTCCACCGGCACGTTTCATGCAAAGCAGTGATTCCATCATGACGCGTTCTTCATCAATCCATCCGCGTTGGGCTGCTGCCTTGACCATGGAATATTCGCCGGAGACGTGGTAGATCGCAACAGGAACATCAAAGCGTTCTTTAGTGCGATAGACGATGTCAAGATAGGCAAGACCTGGTTTTACCATAACAATATCGGCGCCTTCCATGATATCGAGTTCAATCTCTTTCATGGCTTCGTCTGTATTGCCTGGATCCATCTGATAGGTTTTTTTATCGCCGAACTGTGGTGCTGAGTGCAGCGCATCACGGAACGGGCCGTAAAAGCTTGATGCATATTTGGCGGCGTAGGAGAGAATCCCGACATCGGAAAATCCAGCATCATCAAGTGATTCACGGATGGCTCCGATACGACCGTCCATCATGTCGCTCGGAGAGACGAAATCAGCTCCGGCATTGGCATGGGAAATGGCCATTTTACAGAGCACCTCCACAGTTTCATCATTGAGGATAATGCCATCTTTAACCAGACCGTCATGGCCGAATGGTGTAAACGGATCAAGTGCTACGTCGGTCATGATGCACAGGTCAGGTACCTTGGACTTGATAGCGCGGATAGCTTCCTGAATAATACCGCTATCGTTGTATGCTTCACTGCCGTCTTCAGTTTTCTTCTCTGGAATACCGAACAGGTCGATAGACTGGATTCCAAGATCCCAGAGCTCTTGGCACTCTTTTACAGCATTGTCGATGGAGTAGCGGAAGCTGCCTGGCATTGAAGATACCTCTTCAACGACGTTGGTTCCCGGACAAACAAAAAGTGGATAGACAAGATCATTGACCGTCAGGATATTTTCCTGTACAAGGTTCCTGATCGCTGCAGATTTACGAAGTCTTCTTGGACGCTGGACAATATTAAGGAGATCGAGCTGGCTCATGGCGGAAGACGAATTAGGGTTTTAAAAAGCCAAAAATACGAAAATCCCGAAACTTCCGGAACTATTCCCTGCAAATATCATCAATCGTTTTCGCAGCTTTCTATACAGGCTTTTGTGCTCATTATAGCCATTCGGTTTTTATATAAATAACTGTTACAGTTATGAAAAAGAGGTAATAACGATGTTAAAAAATGAGCAGTTTTGACTGTAATATTTTCTATTAACGGTATATTAAACAATACAGTACCCCCAATATACACTTAAGTATTTCTTCCCTGATAAAGTGATGCCTTGAGGTATAAGGTTACTGCTTTTGAAAAAAACAGTTCATTTTTAAATCATTACTGGAGTTTATTATGTTAAAACAATCCGTTAGTCGCTCTTTTACCCACCAGTTCCGAACAACCTTTCAGCCATCGCCGATAAGTCGTCTGCCAATACAGAGAACGTTCAGACGACCTAAACAAGATAACAGTGTTCTTACACTCAATCCGGGGAGAAAGTCATTTACACTGCTTTTCGAAGGAGACAGACTTCCATTACCTGCTAACGTTATTCAGACGGTTACAGTCTCCTCCGTTGATGAGTCCGTCAACTTTCTTTTGCTGCTTGGTGCAACATGTGAGATTTATATTTCACCTGAATATCGTCAGGCAAATCCTGATGTTTACGCTGAGGTAAGAAAGCTTTCTTATTCTGCGAGAACGAAAAAGGCACCGTTGGATATGGAGATCGCTGCAGGTCTGATGAAAAAACTGCCTCTCGACTTGAAACGTCTTTTAAAGAGTCCACTTGCCATAACAGTCGATGATCAAGTTCCATGCGCAATTGAAAAAAAATTCGTTCATAAAAAAAACGATTCTAATGTCTTGATTTCAGAGGAAGTTTCTTCTGGATGGTTGCTTTATTTCAATATGTTTAACGATACTGAAGAGCTGTCATTCGATCATGCTTCGGACCATGTTCAGGGAATGCTTATGCTTGAAGCTCTGAGACAGGCTGCAATTGCAGCGGCGCATATTCAGGGATTATCTTTTGATGGTGGACTTGCACTTTTGAACTATAATACAAACTTTTTTCATTACCTTGAGAACGACGCCCCTATTATTCTCAGAGCATATTGCGGTTTTACTGCTGACGAAACAACTGATGACAGCGATGCCCCTATCTATATTCAGGTTATACAGTGGGGGAAGGTTTGCGCCGATGCCACGCTTAAAGCGTTTGCTTTTATGAGTAGCCAACGGTATGAGCAGCAGAGAGGGCGGGTTGAAAAAATAGCAACAAGAAATAAAATGCAGTTTGAAACCAAAGTCAGCAGAATTCTTGAGGCAGAGCCATTACTATGATGCGGGCAGCAGTCATCGGTTGTGGAATTTCAGGTATTGCTTCGGCATTTTACCTTCGGCAGCGGAATATAGAGGTTGATCTTTATGAATCTGAAGATCGTATAGGCGGTCGTATTGGCAGTGAATTGCTGCTTGGCCGTTGGCTTGATTTCGGAGGCAAAAATGTTGGAAAAAATTACAGCTTATTCCGCGACTTTGTGCGGGAATGTGGCATTCATGATTATGAGTATTTTGGTTTTAATACATCACAAATTATTGATGGTCGCGTTGTAAAGATAAATAAGGAGGGGGCCAAACTTTTTAATACCCTTCGATTTATCAGTTTATGCGGTTTTGACGGTATCCGGAAGCTTTATCCTCATGTCGAGGCAATTCTGAAAGATCGTAGTCAGGGCGTGCTCAACAGCGAGTATTTCAACATGCTTGCTGAAAAGTATGACCATGTTTCACTTGCAGGCTATTTGAAAGAACCCTGTTTAAGTCATGTTGTAAGACCGGTTACGGTACGTATGAACGGTGCAGAGCCGGATGAATGCTATCCCGGAAATTTCGGTTCCAATCTTGCGCTTATAATTGACAGCTATGAACAGTTAAAAAAAGGCATGCATGGAATGCTTGATGCTTTTCAGACCTCAGCTGAGCATAGGTTGCTTAAAATTCTAACAGGTCACCGGGTAACCTCAGTTTCAAGCGGTACGGTTAAAGGTTCTATCAGGATAGCTTCCCTGAACAAAGGCGTTCCATCAACAGCAGTTTACGACAAGGTTATTTCAGCGCTTCCCGCTATCCGGCTGAGTCTTCTGCTTGAGGAGCATCTTCCCGAGGCATCAGGGCTGCTGAGGCAAGTAAGGTATTATCCTGTAGCAGTAGCCATTGTGAAGTATCGCCATGATGTTTTTCAGAAGACCCAGCGGGCAATGGTGTTCGATCACACTTTTCCTTTAAGCAATATAGGTGCTTATGGCATCAATGATCTCGATCTGGTACGTTATACCTTCAGTGGAAGGGTTTCGAGAACAGTTATTTCTGATAGTTCAGTTCCTGAAGATGTTGTTGCTCTTGGAGAGAACATTGCCAGCCCATATTTCGCGATAAGAGATAACACGAGATTGTCTTTTGCTTATCGGTATATCTCCGAAGGATTATGTGCTTATTCGCCCTTCCATTACCGACTGCTTCGGGATATCGATAAAAAGCTTTCCTCCATTACCGGTTTTGGTGCAACTGGCGATTATCGTCGAGGTGCATCAATTGAGGCTTGTTTCAGGGCTGCCGGTGAATGCGTTGATAAACTACTTGGGAGTGAGCATTGAAGGTTTTATCATACATTCGCCAGTGCATAAAAGAAGGTACGCAGATATCTGCTTTTAATACTTTTACTGCGGCGTTGCTTGGTGCCCCTATGCATTTCATTTTTTATTTTGTCTTCAAGTATATTTTTCATCTCCCTTTTGAAAACATTGTTCTGCGTCTGATTGCAACCCTTCTGTGTATTGCAGTAGCATTTAAAAAATGGCTACCCGCTTCGCTCCAGCTCTATTTCCCCTATTTCTGGCACTTTACTATTATTTTTGTTCTTCCCTTTATTTTTACGGTCAATCTTATCATGAACAATTTTCATGAGCTTTGGTTGTACTGGGAAATTTTTATGCTGTTTGTACTGATTGCGTTTGTCCCTAACTGGCTCATGTTTCTTATTGATCTGCTCATCGGGATATACGGGGCTGTTTTGTTTTATTATTTGTCACTGCCTCATGTTGTACTTCACCCGACGTTCAATATACCCATGTATCTTATAGTGCTTTCGTCAACTATTCTTGCGGGTTATGTTTTCAGTTACAGCAACAAAAAAGGCATTATGGCCCAGGAAAGAAATAATGCCCTGCAGGCATTGGCGGGAGGAATTGCTCATGAGATGCGCAATCCTCTTGGGCAGATTCGCTATAATTTTGATGCTATCCAGCAGGAACTTCCAACCTACCAGCCTGATGGTGTTTGCCCTCTGATTACGTTAAGTAGTCTCGATAAAATCTATAAAAGGGTGGCTCAGGGTCAGATGGCGGTCAATCGGGGGATACAGGTCATTGATATGATTCTTGATGAAGTAAAGCAGGATTCTTACCAAAAGAGTGGAAGGAGCTATTTTTCCATCTCTGCTTTGACCCGTAAAGCACTTGATGAATACAGTTATGAATCAGAGAAGGAACGGGAGCGAGTGCATTTGCAGGAGGGGGATGACTTTTTGTTCCAAGGTGTAGAAACCATGTATGTCTTTGTGCTTTTCAACCTGATAATGAATGCACTCTATTTTCTTCGTTCCTATCCTGATGGTAGTATTGATATCCATTTTCAATGCGGTGAAAGTCGAAACAAGGTTTTTGTAAGGGATACTGGTCCTGGCGTTCCAAAAGAAATACTTGGCAAGCTTTTCGATCCTTTTTTTACCTCAGGAAGAAAAGGAGGCACAGGCCTTGGACTTAGCTACTGCAAGCGGGTTATGCAATCTTTTGGCGGAGATATTATTTGTAATTCCATCCATGGTGAGTTTACCGAATTTGTTCTGAATTTTCCGATACTTAGTGAGTCAGATATTGCCACCTATGAGGCCAAGCTATACAGTGACAATAAGGAGTTATTTACCGGTAAGAGGCTTTTGATTGTTGATGAGAGTCCTGAGAACCTGTCGCTTATCCACCGCTATCTTGATCCGCTTGGTGCTGAGATAGACGACGTTAGCGGCACTAACGAAGCAATGATAAAGATAAGTGCATACAGGTATAATATAATACTTGCTAACCTTGATCTACCTGGCTTTGATGCTTATGAGCTTCCTGTCAGGATGAAGCAGCATGGAAAATTTCTACCTGTTGTTGTCTATACAAGGGACCCTATTTTTATGGTACGTCCAAAGGTTGAGCAATCAGGTATACAGGGAGTTCTTTCAATGCCAATGATTGTTCAAGAGTTTTTACTGGTGCTCGGAACATCGCTCAAAGCAAAAGCTGACACACAAAAAGGCACCCTTGCCGGTAAAGTTGTTCTTGTTGTTGATGATTCGGCTGTAAACATCATTTCCATCAGAAGTATGTTGCAGAGCCATGGTATTACGGTGATGGAGGCATCAAACGGAAAAGAAGCGCTTGACAAACTAGACAATCATGATTGTGATCTTTTGCTCTTGGACATTCAGATGCCTGTTCTTGATGGCCTTGAAGCGACAAAACGTATTCGTTCAGGAAAAAGTGACTATAAAAACATTCCTATCATAGGGCTTAGCGGTGATTCCAGTAAAGAAACACTATTACATGCAATACAGTATGGCATGAACGATTATCTAGTCAAGCCAGTTGACCGTACTGTTCTTTTAGAAAAAGTCTCCTCGTTGATTTAGCAGCAAGAAACGGCTTAGGTAAAGCCATTGAGGGAAAGAGGCTGCTACAATAAAAAACTCATCATAATGCCGGCGGCAACTGCTGAACCGATTACACCGGCTACATTTGGAGCCATGGCATGCATGATCAGGTGATTGTCGGGATCAGCTTTAAGTCCTTCCATCTGCACTACCAGCGCACTGTCAGGCACTGCCGAGACTCCTGCTGCGCCAATCAGAGGATTGATCCTGTTTTCTGTTGAAAGAAAAAGGTTCATGATTTTGGCAAAAAGCACCCCGCCAGCCGTTGAAAACATAAAGGCAGTTGCGCCGAGAACAAAAATATGCATTGATTGTTGTGTAAGAAAGGTTGTTGCCTGGGTTGACGCTCCGATGGTGAGGCCAAGAATAATGGTGACCATATCGATCATGGTATTTCTTGCTGTATCTGCAAGACGTTTTGTCACCATGGATTCTTTGAGCAAATTGCCTAAAAAAAGCATACCGAGAAGCGGCAGCGAGCCCGGAGCTATAAATCCTGTAAGAAGAAGAGCAACAACAGGGAAGAGTATTTTTTCCAGTTTGCTTACAGAGCGAGGCGGTTTCATTTTTATTCTGCGTTCTTTTTTTGTGGTCAAAAGACGCATGATCGGAGTCTGGATCACTGGAAGAAGGACCATGTATGAATAGGCGGCAATGGCGATTGAACCGATGAGATGTGGAGCAAGTTTTGAAGAAAGAAAGATTGCCGTTGGGCCGTCAGCACCGCCAATTATTCCGATTGATGCCGCCTCCGGATTGGTAAACCCCAGAGAAATAGCGCCGATATAGGTTAAAAAAATGCCAAGCTGTGCTGCGCCACCGAGCAGCATGAGTTTGGGGTTTGAAATCAGGGGTGAAAAATCGGTCATGGCTCCGATGCCGAGAAAAATCAAGGGCGGAAAAATCCCTTTTAGCACACCCATATAAAGATAATTCATCACACTCCCTTCCTCATATATGCCAAGGTGGAGGCCGGCATGTTCAACAAATGGTATGTTACCGATCAGTATCCCGAATCCTATCGGGACAAGGAGAAGAGGTTTATATTCATATCGTATTGCAAGAAAAATAAATAGCAGCCCGACCAGAATCATCAGAAGATGTCCTGGGGTTACATTGGCGAAACCGGAATTCTCAAAAAAACGTACAATCCCTTCCATAATAGTGTTATTCAATTTCGATCAGAATATCGCCCTGCATCACGGTATCGCCTACGGCAACTTTTACTGTTTTAACAGTACCTGCCTTTTCAGCAAAAACATTGTTTTCCATTTTCATTGCTTCAAGAACAATTACGGGCTGATCAAGTTTAATTTGCATACCTGGCAGTACCGAAATTGCAATAATCGTTCCGGGAAGGGGAGCCTTAATCAAACACAGGCCAGGTGAATTGAGTACCGGCGCTTTTGGTTCTGCTGGAGAAGTGTAGCGGACAAGTTTCGGCGTTTGTGGCGTTTTGACTTCCTTGCCCAGTTCAACCTGGTAAGATGTCCCGTTAACCTCAACCTCCGCAATATTCTCTTCAAGGGATTTGATTTCAACGCTGTACTTGTTGCCGCTTATCGTGAATTTATATCGCCTCATCGTTGAAAACGGTTAAAATTAATAACGTTATAGATTTTTGAATTCCAGGGTGAATAGGATTTTCCGACTTTCTTTATCGTAAGAATTGATGTCTCCTCATCGTGCAGCTCTTCAAGGTAGAGCGATATAGCTGTGGCGATAGCGGCACTGACCTCTCCCGGAACTATAGTCCCGGCAAGTGATGCTTTTTCTTCTCCACCCTCTTTTTGAAATTTTCTTCTCAGGTTACGGGTGAGAAACTTCGGAAGCAGACTGAACACCAGAAAAAGCAGAAAAAGCGAAAGAAACACAATGCTATAGCCAATTACTGCAAGAGTCAGATGTTCATGTCCGATAGCTGAAAGATCAATCGGTAACAGATGAACGATTGTTGCCATTGCGTTATTATAAAGTTAAAGTGGCAGAGTAGAGTGCTTTTTTGGAGGGTTGACATCTTTCTTGGTCGAAAGCGTCTGTAAAGCACGGATTATTCTGAAACGGGTATTGCGCGGTTCTATAATATCGTCAATATAGCCGTATTTTGCCGCTTCATAAGGATTGGAAAATTTCTCACGATACTCAGTTGCATTATCTGACACAAACTTTGCACGTTCTTCAGGGTTTTTGATTGCCTTAAGATCGCGATTATACAACACCTCAATAGCACCGATTGGACCCATGACTGCAATTTCTGCCGTTGGCCAGGCATAATTAACGTCCCCGCGCAACTGTTTGGAACTCATGACAATGTAAGCTCCGCCATAGGCCTTCCGCAGAATAATAGTGATTTTCGGGACGGTGGCCTCTCCGTAAGCAAATATCAGTTTCGCCCCATTACTGATAATGCCTTCAAACTCCTGGGCACTTCCTGGAAGGAATCCCGGGACATCGACAAGGGTAACGATCGGGATATTGAATGCATCACAGAATCTGACAAACCGGGCTGCTTTGCGTGAAGCGTTAATGTCAAGGCATCCGGCAAGGAAGTTCGGCTGATTGGCTACAATGCCGGTTGATATTCCATTAAAAGTGACAAAACCAACAACGATGTTTCGGGCATATTGACGCTGTACTTCAAGAAACTCTCCATTGTCGGCAATAGAATGAATAATATCCTTTACATCATAGGGTATAGATGGCTTGTCAGGTATGATAGTATTCAGTTTCTCATCCATCCGATCGGCAGGGTCGCTGCAGACCGCCAATGGTGGTTCTTCAAGGTTGTTCTGGGGCAGGTAGCTGAGCAGTTTTTTTATCAGAAGTATGCCTTCGGTTTCATTAGCACCAACAAAATGGGTGACTCCTGATTTTGTCGAATGAACTGTTGCTCCGCCAAGATCTTCATCAGTGATGGTTTCACCCGTAACAGTTTTAACAACTTTAGGCCCGGTGACAAACATGTAACTGGTCTTCTCAGCCATGACAACAAAATCGGTAAGGGCAGGAGAGTAAACTGCACCGCCGGCACATGGCCCGAAAATAGCTGATATCTGGGGAATGACCCCTGAAGCCATAATGTTTCGCTGAAAAATACTTGCATATCCGGAAAGACTTCTCACTCCTTCCTGAATTCTTGCTCCGCCACTGTCATTAATACCGATAAGAGGCGCTCCAACCTTCATCGCCTGATCCATAACCTTGCAGATTTTAAGGGCATTGGTCTCTGAAAGAGAGCCTCCCAGCACAGTAAAGTCCTGAGAAAAAATATAAACGCTACGTCCATCGATCGTTCCATGTCCGGTGATCACCCCATCAGAAAGATACTGTTCCTTGTCAAGACCGAAATCAGTGGTCCGGTGTGTGACGAACATATCGTATTCTTCAAAACTGCCTTCGTCAAGCAGCATATCCACGCGTTCACGCGCTGTGAATTTTCCTTTTTTATGCTGTGCTTCTATCCGCTTTTCTCCGCCTCCGAGTCGAGCTTTTTCGCGTTCCGCAATTAAGCGTTTCATTGTGTTTTACGATATTGATTAACTAACTTGTTAAATAGCTTATTCTTTTCAGGATTGCCTTTCATGGGCACAGAAACAAGTTTATTGGTGCCGAAGCTATACGGCCTATATATGAACCCCTATGCATGCCCTTCGTTGCGTTCTTTTGAAGACAAATATCGATAAAATAAATGAATAACCGTCTTCTTCTGCATCCTGACGCGAATAATGTTAAATTTTATTTTTTTCAGATTAGAAAAGCCACAAGAAAACCATGACTTCCGATCTTCAGCTTGCCGTTGAATTGGCCGAACAGGCGGGTCGATTAACTCTTGACTATTTTTCCCGCAAATCGCTTCAGGTTTTTACAAAAAGGGATGCAACACCAGTTACCGAAGCTGACCGCAAAGCCGAAGAGTTGATTCGAACTGCCATTGCCTCTCGCTATCCCGAGGACGGACTTCTTGGCGAGGAATTTGATGAGCATCCTTCCATGAACAACCGACGCTGGATTATTGATCCGATAGATGGCACCAAGGCGTTTATTCATGGAGTCCCGCTTTATGGCGTTTTGATTGCGCTTGAGATTGATGGATTTCTTAAGCTTGGGGTTGTTCATTTTCCTGCGCTGGGTGAACTCTATCATGCCGAACGCGGAAGTGGAGCCTTTCTCAATGGATCCCTGATAACCGTTTCCTCTATTGCCGATATAAGGCAATCTACCGTTCTCTATACTGAAAGGGAGTATCTTCTCGATCCTCCCACCCTTCATCCTGCAGATATGCTTCGCCATGATGCCGGCCTTGTCAGGGGTTGGGGTGACTGCTACGGCCATATGCTTGTTGCCTCAGGCCGGGCGGAAGTGTCAGTGGACAAGGTCATGAGCCCATGGGATTGTGCCGCACTGATTCCTGTAGTACTTGAAGCAGGTGGCTGCTGTTTTGATTACAAGGGAGAGACGACCGCATTTGGTGAAGGTCTTGTCAGTGCCAATAAGGTAATCGGCACAACTCTGCTGGATGCAATCGAAAACCATGTATAACAATTCATGATGATAATTTCGCTGCTTATCGTTATTGTTGTCCTGCTTATCGGTGTACTTGCACTTATGCTGATTGGCTGGCCGGGGAGGGAACGGAAGGAAATTGAAAAAACCGGATGGGAACTTCGTCGCGAACTTGCTCAGCATAGAGCTGATTCTATACAGTTGCTGCATGCCATGCGCATGGAACTTGAAGAATCTGTCAGGGAAACTTTCGAACAGGAATTTGCGTCGTTTGAAAAAATGAGCCAGCGGGTGCCATCCAGGCAGAAAAAAACCCCTGCTGCTCAACAAGGGAAATCTTCAAAGCAGGAAGAGGAGGAGAGTGAAAGTGGCGAAGGCGTTGATGACCTTTCTATGAAAAGGAGCAAAGGTTCCCGCTTTCATCAATCAGAGAGTGAGAGGCAGTTCCCGCTTTTTCAGGAAAGAAAAGAAGTGGAAAAAATTGAATTGGAAGGAACTGAATTCGTTGCGAGTCAGGTGTTTTTAGACGATGATATTCCGGACATTGAACATGACTTGCCCGATGATGATGTTTAGGGAATAAAATAAATGCCGGTTATTGCAGAGCTTTGGCGATAGCTTTCGCAAAGCTTGAAGCATTGAAATCTTTCGGGATAACATCAACTTGGATACCAAGCTTTTCGAGCGCAGTGGCTGTTGTTGTGCCTATTGCAGCTATCTGCACTCCACGAGGCAGGGAAGTGGTGCCAAGGGCTTCAAAAAAATTAATAGCAGTGGATGGGCTGGTAAATGAAATGCAGGAAAGCACGCCTTGTTCAAGCAGTTTTTTAACCTTCGTGCTCTCTTCAAGAGACGGCGGCAGGTTTTCATAAACAGTTAGCTCCACACAAGTTCCTCCCCGTTTATCAATCACAGTTGGAATGGTTCCCAGTGAAAGAGTTCCTCTCAGAAAAAGAAAAGTGTGGCCTGCAATGGTATCATCACCAATCTCTTCCATCAGAGTAACGGCATCAGCAATTTTCGGTATCGGCTCGGTAGTGACACCATGAACTACAAGATCTTGAGCTGTAGTTTTTCCTACAGCCCAAACCTTGAGCTTTTGAAGGCTTTTCAGTTCCTCTGGGCTCTCAAGGAGCAACCGTTCCATAAAAAAGCTGACACTGTTCGGACTTGTAAAAAAGACCCCATCAAAACTACTAAGCGAGGGGACTTTCCAACCCGAAACAGGCCTGATCTCGATTGTCGGAAAGACAAAAGAGCTCAGACCATACTGTTCCAGTTCTTTAACAAATGACGCTGCCTGATGTTTCGGTCGAGTGACAAGGACAGTTTTCATCAGCGGGTTTTGCGGATTTCCGACAGAATTTTTTCCGCACCCTTTTTCAGCAGTTCGTTTGCCAGTGCAATACCGACTTCTTCAGCCTGCTCGGGAGAAGTAAGGCCGGTTTTAGTGAGTTCATTGTGCAATCCTGTTTTGCCGTCAACCGAACCGACATAGGCCAGAAGTTTCAGGGTGCCGTTTTTAAACGAGGCATAAGCACCGATAGGAATCTGGCAACCACCCTGCAGATGACGCAGCAAAGCTCGTTCAGCCCTGCAGCAGTATTCTGTAGTGGAATGATTGAGGATTCTTACAATCTCTCTTGTCTGTTCATCATCAACACGGGTCTCAATACCGAGAGCACCTTGTCCAACTGCTGGAAGCATGACTTCGTGCGGAAGGATTTCTGAGATGCGATCGCTGAAGTTCAGACGGAATACGCCGGCATAGGCAAGCATCATTGCGTCGAATTTTCCTTCGTCAAACTTCTGGAACCGTGTGTTGAGATTGCCTCTGATATCGCAGATATCTAGATCAGGACGCATGCTCAGCAACTGTGACATACGACGAAGGCTGCTTGTCGCAACTTTTGCGCCTTGTGGTAAATCCTTCAGTTTTACCCCATTCTTTGAAATGATGACATCTCTTGTGTCTTCGCGTTCGGTAAAAGAGGTAATAAGAAGTCCTTCAGGTGTGCTTGTAGGAACGTCCTTCAGACTGTGAACAGCAAGATCAATTTCTTTGGTGATCAGATGTTTTTCAATGTCTTTGGTAAACAGCCCCATGTCCCCGATTTTTGAAAGGGGAGAGTCAAGAAGTACATCACCGGTTGTTTTAACCAGTTTCAGTGTAATTTCAAGCTCAGGATAATGTCTGGAAAGTTCCGATTTGATAAATTCAGCCTGCCACAACGCGAGTGGGCTGGATCTTGTGCCGATGATGAGCTGTTTTTTCAATGCAATTACAGATTTTTATTTAGTGTGACTGATTTGGTTCTTCAAGATCGAATACGTTGCGGACAAGATTGACTCTGCTCGGTATCGAGTCAGTGGTGTCAATAGGGGCTTTGAGCATTTTGATTGGATGATGCAGGATTTTTTTCAGGATCCTGTCAGTAAGGTGTTCCATTCTTGCGAGTTCCTCTTCGCTTACCTTGTAACGGTATCTCTCTATCTCTTTTTCCTTGATTTCAATGAACTTCGACTGGAGATCCACAATTGTCGGACGAACTTTCAAGGTGTTGATCCATTGACCGAATGCCACGAGCTCCTCTTCGATTATGGCATTGACTTTAGGCAGCTCCGCACTGCGCTTTTCAAGGTTTTTATCAATAATATGCTTGAGAGCATCAATGTCCTTAAGGAACATGTTCTGCAGCTTTGCAATACCAGGATCAACATTTCTCGGTAAACCGAGATCAAGAATGATGACAGGTTTCAGTTTGCGCTTAAGCATGGAGTGGTGCATTTCAGCCTCTGTAAGGATATACTCCTTGGTGCTGACTGCCGTGATGATAATATCAAATTCGTGAAGATGATCCTTGAAAGATTCAAAGGGGAGAACCTGCTTGGTAGTGAGTTCTTCGGCGAGTGTTTCTGCTTTTGAGAGAGTTCTGTTGGTAATAACAATATTGCGGGCATTTTTCTGAAACATGTGTTTCGCCGCAAGTTCTCCGGTTTCACCGGCTCCTATAAGCAGAACCTTTTTCAAGGAGAGGTTTGAAAATATCTTCTGGGCCAGTTCAACGGCAGCATAGCTTACCGATACAGCCCCCTCCATGATTTTTGTTTTTGTCTTTACCTTCTTGGCAACACTGAATGCAGTGTGGCAGAGGCGCGTAAGCAGAATACCTGCAGACTGTGTTTCGGCTGCTATTCGATAGGCGTTTTTAACCTGGCCGAGAATCTGTCCTTCACCAAGGACCAGCGAATCTATAGCGCTTGCCACCTCAAATATATGGCGGGCAGTGCCGCAGTAAAAGCGGTTGAAGAAATGTTCAGGTCGAACCTCCTTGCGAGCATCCTTGAACGAGATGAGATACTCCTTGAGGAACTCACCCGTAACTTCGTGCATTGCCGGCACGACATAGAGCTCAGTACGGTTACAGGTTGAAATCACCATGGCTTCATGAGCCAGTCCGCTTGAAATAAGTCCGGTAATGAACTCCTTGTTTTGATCTTCGGTGAGGGAGATTCTTTCGCGGATTTCAATAGGTGCTGTCTTGTGGTTGACACCAACTGAAATGATATTCATAGCAGAGTCATTTTAAGTGAGCTGGTTACGGATACAGTACCCAGAACAAAGCACTGAGCTTCAAATATATCCTAAAAGCCCTTAATTTCAAACATAACTAATTTATAAGGTCAGCTTATGGAACGTCGGCGAAAAAAACGTCATGAGAACGATCAACAAGGTAATGAAGACAAACAGGACGATAAATAAATAGGCCATATGCTTTATGTCCCAGCCGATAATCGGCTTGATAAAAATACTTGTCCCGTAAAGCAGCCATATAACAATCAATGTGAAAAGCTTTGGTTCAAGCAGACTTATTGTCTGGCCTGAAGCCTGCTGCTCCATCATACCGGCAAAAAGGGTAATCGAGAGAAAAAGAAAGCCGAAAGAGACGGCATGCATCGTCAACTTTTCAAGCATTTCAAGGTTCGGTAGGCGCTGAAACAGTAATTCGAAGCGGTTTTGTTCTATCTGACGGAAGAGGAGGAGATAGAGAATACTGTACAGACCTGCAATTGCTATTGCGCTGAAGCCGAAAATAGAAGCAATAAGGTGTACCCCCATTCCGATGCCGTTGAACGTTCCAACTCCTGTATTTGGAAGCTGAGCGGTGAGAATGGAAGAGATAAGCTGTGCCCCAGCAGCAAAGGCGATAACAAAAAAACCGGTTTTGTCGCTTTTGGTTGTAAATTCGATGAACAGATAGGTAATGGTCAGGGTGAGCGCTACCATAGTCATGAGATTGACCGTCGAATAGCTGATCTTGTACCCTTCCAGGGAGGTCAGAAGTCCAAGGTAAACCACGTGGGTTAGAACAGTCAGCGCAAGAAGCGGCTGCTTATATGTTTTGGCAAACTCGCTATCCTTGAAAAAATGCGCTCCATAGAGAAATGTTGTCGAAAGATAGAGCAATGAAACAATTTGGTTAAGAACGAGTAACGGCAGATTGTTGAATAATATATTGTTCATTTCAAGGAGCTATAGGTGGGGTGAATGGCATTACAATGAATTCTTTGGTCTCTAAGATTGTTACTATTCAACTAGTTTATCCAAGAGCAAAGATTGTGCCGTAATTACAAATAAAAGATGTATATTCGGGCCCATACTTGATGCAAATATACTTTATTTACAAGGAAAAAAGATGAGATCGACCAAGAATATTAGAAATATAGCCATTATCGCGCACGTTGATCATGGAAAAACGACACTTGTGGATTCTATTTTTCAGAAGACAGGTGCATTCAGGGATAATCAGCAGGTAAGCGTCCGGGTACTTGATTCAAATCCTCAGGAAAAAGAGCGTGGCATTACCATATTTTCAAAGAACGCAGCTGCAGTCTATAACGACCATAAAATCAACATCGTCGATACACCGGGTCATGCCGACTTTGGCGGCGAGGTAGAGCGTATTCTCCAGATGGTTGATGGTGTTCTGCTTCTTGTTGACGCCTTTGAAGGCCCTATGCCGCAGACAAAGTTTGTTTTGCGCAAAGCCCTTGAGCTGCACTTGAAGCCTATCGTGGTTATTAACAAGATAGATCGCCCTCAGTCTGACCCGGTTAAGGTTCACGATCAGGTTCTTGATCTTTTCATTGCACTTGGTGCCGAAGAGCATCAGCTTGATTTCCCCTATATCTTTACGTCAGCGAAAAATGGCGTTGCCAAATACAGCATGGACGATGAAGATGGCGATATGAGCCTTCTGCTCGACATGATTATCAAGGAAATTCCACCACCGGTTGCCCATGACGAAGGCGGCTTCCAGATGCTGGTTACAACCCTTGACTATAGCGACTACATTGGCAAAATAGCCATCGGCCGTATCCAGCGTGGAAAGGTCAGCCCCGGCAGCCAGCTTGCAGTCGTAGGTCCTGACGGTGTAATTGGAAAGGGATCCGTAACAAAAGTATTCCTCTTCGACAAGCTTCAGAAGATCGAGTCCAAAGAGGCGACTTCAGGAGATATTATAGCTATTGCAGGTATCCCGGATGCCACAGTAGGTATGACACTTGCCTCTGTTGACGATCCTGTTTCGTTGGCTTCTTTCGACATCAGCAAACCAACGCTTTCCATGCTTTTTTCCGTCAATGACTCTCCCTTTGCCGGGCTTGAGGGCAAGGAGGTCACCAGTCGCAAGATTCGTGAAAGGCTGATGAAAGAGAAAATGACCAATGTGGCTCTCAACGTTGAGGAGACAGACAGTGCTGATACTTTCCGTGTTTCAGGACGTGGAGAACTTCACCTTTCAGTGCTTATTGAAACCATGAGGCGCGAAGGTTTTGAAGTTGCCATTGCAAGGCCTGAAGTTATCATGCACCATGATGAGGAAGGTACCCTGCTCGAGCCGATTGAGCATGTCACCATTGATATTCCTGAAGAGTATACCGGTGTCATTATCGAAAAAATGGGTCGTAGAAAGGCCGAAATGACGCACATGGGCACCCTTCGTGGCGGCATGGTCAGAGTTGAATTTGAAATTCCGACAAGAGGCCTGATCGGTTACAACCTTGAGTTTACCACCGATACCAAAGGCGAAGGAATGATGTCGCATGTATTCTTTGAATACCAGCCTTTCAAGGGTAAACTGCCCTCAAGAGAGAGCGGTGCACTTGTTGTTGCTGAAACAGGAACCTGTGTTGCATACTCACTGAGCGCCCTTGAAGATCGCGGAACCTTTTTTGTTTCACCAAACACCAAGGTCTATGCAGGTATGATTGTCGGCGAGTCGACAAGAGGACTTGATATTACCATCAATGTCTGCAAAACGAAAAAGCTCAGCAACATGCGCTCTTCAGGAACTGATGAGTCGCTTCGCCTGACACCTCCAAAAATTCTTTCCTTGGAGCAGGCGCTTGAGTTTATCAATGATGATGAGCTTCTTGAAGTAACTCCACAGAGTATTCGGCTCAGGAAGAAGATACTTGATGTGAACCTCCGCCAGAAGGCAACCAAAAAGGCGAACGCTTAATTCTCGAAGAAAAGTCTTGTCAGTTGAATCCGGGCACTGGAAAACAGTTCCCGGACATCTGATTCCTCCCGGTGTGTCAGTTCAGCAATCTCGCTGAAGCTTCTTTTATCCTGCTCTACCATTCGGTATACCTCCTGTTCCTCAGCAGCAAGTTTATCAATACACCTAGTCATTTTCAGGGTATCACTTTCGATGTCTGTTTTTTCTGCACTCTCCGCTGAACCCGAAGAACTCCCTTTTTTCCCGAAAAGTTCTTCAGCACTGGCAGCTACCGGGTTATCATCACTGATCTCGCCGAAAAGGCGTACAAAACCCATAAAATCAAGTCCACCAGCTTCGCAAGGGGTGATTTTGTTATCCAGAATTTCGCCGGCAAGCTTCTGAAATTTATCACGGATGTCAGGCAGTCGTACAGCAAAGTCAAAACTGTCATCCTTATCACGGGCTGCAGCGTTATAGGGTACTTTCATGAGCACTGTTATACCTGCCGCTTCGGCATATTTTTCCGCAACACCGCTCCCGTCATCGCGGTTGATGATCAGTCCGAGCAGCCGCGACTGCCCTCCGATCGTTCTGAAATAGTTGTTTGCCTGGCAGATATTGTTAGCTGTAAAGATGGATTGCCTGTCATTGTTGGTAACAAGAATGACCTCTTCAGAGAGTGATCGGGCCAGCGGGGTTGCAAATCCTCCACAGACAACATCCCCGAGAAAGTCCATCAAAATGATATCAATATCCCATTTGAAAATTCCCAGTTTTTCGAGTATCTCAAATCCCGATATGATTCCTCTCCCACCGCATCCACGGCCAACCTGAGGCCCGCCTAGTTCAACACCGTAAATGGGTTTCGGGAAATCCGCGATATCTCTCCGGAATACAATATCGCTCACTGAGACCTGCTCGTTCAAGGCATTCTTCTCGGCAAAGACGTCAGTTACAGTCGGAAGAGAAATACCGCCAAAGAGGGAGGTCGTCGAATCGTGTTTAGGATCGCAGCCGAGTTGCAGCACCCGTTTGTTCATCAAGGCGAAGGTGGCGCTGAGGTTGGTTGTTGTAAAGCTCTTGCCTATTCCACCTTTGCCATAAATGGCTATTGTTCTTGCTGACATTCAGTCACTGCTTATAATTTTCGGAGCGATTAGCTTACGGTATCATTCTGCCGTATATCGGTTTTCCAGATCAGGATCATTTTCAGACACTCAGGATCGTTGAATGCCTGCAGGTAGGCCGAAGAAATATCCTCCTCAATGGTATGACGATGGGTAAAAATCCGTTCAGCCTTAAGTTTATGTTGTGCAATAAGTTCTTTTACGCGCTCAAGATCACCTTTTGCCCACTGTTTGGCTGCAATGAACGAGAGCTCTTTCTGAAAAGCCTGGGAGTAATCGATGTTTATTCTCTGGTAATAGCCTCCCAAAAGAACAACCCCGTGAAATTTCAAAAACCTGAGCCCCGTATCAATGGCACTCATAATTCCCGTGCTGTCAATTAAAACATCAAACTCATGACCGGCAAGCGCAGCTGAGACATCGTCTGTTTCAGCATTCACTTTCAGGTCGGCCGTGGAATAGTTCAGTCTGTTTTTCTGTGTATCAGTCGCAGCTACCAGTTTTGCTCCCATAAGCTTTGCCAGTTCGACGGCGAGAATGCCTACCGCACCCTGACCGAGCACAAGCACATGCTTGTTTTTAACCTGTGCAAGATCAACAATATGCAGGGCTGTCGCTCCCAGAGGCAGGGCAATGCCGCATTCAGGGTTCTCAAGATTGTCAAGCACGGTGATGCTCTCCACCGGACATGCTATATATTCCGAAGCCCCACCGAAAGCGGCATTAACTCCCTCATAACCGAAGGAGCCGGCAACATAGGCAAACTTTCCGATCAGGTTCTGGTTGACATGATCGCCGACCTCAATAATCTTTCCAACAGTTTCATACCCCGGAATAAAGGGAAAGATAAACGGCCATGAAGGGATCAGGCCGTTATAAGCCATTTTTTCAGTCCCTGTACTGATCGACGACCAGTAGGTTTCAACAAGCACGTCAGTGGAAGAAAGAGCTTTCAGAGAAACTTAACTGAGCTCTATCTGCCTTACGCCTCTGAATACAATAGCTTTTGCTTTCATAACGTTTATGTATCGGGTTGTGTCAGCTCAACTGACTCTGTTTCAGCTTTTTTTCATTGTGCTTTTCAAGAAGCAGCCGAATCAGGAATTGCGCGGCATTAATAAGATAACTGAGATAGGCAAGCAGTGCTGTCCTGATTAGAATGGTTTCATCCAGACCCATAAAAAACAGGATAAAGTACGATATGTGCACAATCATGGCTATAGCGCTGCCGAAATCCTCCCAAAAAAATTCAGGAGCAAAGGCAAATGCACCGAAAACCTCTTTTTCAAAAAAGCCCCCGGTAACAAAAATCAGCACCAGCATCAGGGTTTTCAGAATCACAAAAAAAGTAATCCAGTAAAAATTGTCAATCCAGATGTGGGCTTGGTAAAGGTAGGTGACGGTGACACCGACAAGAAACATCAGAAATTGTATTGGTGCCAGGATTCCCTGAACTTTGGTCCAGACCGATGCATTTCTTCTTTCAAGTTGATCAGGCGTATAACGGGGCATAAAACGATAAGTTCACTGGTGAAGGGCAGAAATTCATTAACTACGTTAGAGAAAAGTAGTTGAATATAGTAAAAATCGGTAGTGGC
Source organism: uncultured Chlorobiaceae bacterium (assembly GCA_903851385.1). Lineage (GTDB taxonomy): Bacteria > Bacteroidota > Chlorobiia > Chlorobiales > Chlorobiaceae > Chlorobium. Next base: position 33,436 of record CAINOC010000007.1, read on the forward strand.
GACAAGCAAAGGCTGTCGAGCTCTCTCTGTTACTTAATGCTCCACTCAAAAGCGTTGTAGAGCGTAGATATCAGGTTTACATCAGAGTTTTTGACCCGGCGGTTGAATCCCTCAAGTTCATCGTAGTAATAGAGAAAGGTTCTCGGTTGCTCATCGTTCAGAATCTTCTGGTAGCTCTTCCATAGTGCAACTTTGCGCTCCTCCGTGAGTGGACGGTTGAGTTCTGCTATAACGGTATCGAGCTCCTGATGTTGAAAAGCAGATGAGTTGAACTGGTGTTTCGCAAAATCAGAACCCCATATAATAAGCTGGAACGGTAGAGTTTCAGCAGCCATTCCCGAGAGTGCAGCATCATAGCGGTACTCGTTCTGGTTTTTTAAAAAAATCAGACTTTCGTCAAATCTCAGACGGCAGTCGATTCCAATTTCGCGGAGGTTCTGCTGCACAATTGTAGCCGCATAGTTACGCCGGGGATTGCCGACTGGAGCCGCGAGTTCAAACGAGAATTTTTTCCCCTCTTTCTCGAGAATGCCATCCTGCCCGAGTTTCCATCCTGCCTCATGGAGTAAAGCCAAAGCCTTTTTCGGGTTATAGCTATAGGGGTCAAGCGATGTGTTGGCGATCGCTTTATAGGCTGGTGAAAGTGATGTGTTAATGATGGTGGCGTGCTCCGGCCCCATAAACCCGTCAATAATCGACTGCCGGTCAATGGCCAGCGTAAGCGCCTGACGGACCAACTTGCTGCCGAACAATGGGTTTGGTACAATTTGACCGTTTTTGCGATAGCTCTCCCCGTCAATATTCAGCCACACGATGCTGTCGAAGTACCTGTTTTTGACCGGTTTGATCACAATAGACGGTGTGGTTCTGGTAAGTTCTTTAATATCCTTTGGATTGATGCCTCCTGCCGAAATCATGGCATCTATCTGGCCTGATTTCAGCATGGAAAGCCTTGTGGTGTATTCCGGAACCACAAGGAAAATCAGTGTGTTAATCGCTGCAGGTCTTGGAAGCAGGGATAAGGGGTTACTGACAAGTTCAAGTTTTGTCTGGCGTGCCCATTTTTTCACTTTGAAAGGCCCAGCTCCAACTATAGGTATTTCTGATGCCTTGATGCGGATTTCATCAGGTTTAAATGATTTGAAAATATGCTGAGCTACCGGCATCAGATCATTGAAATGATCAAGCACAATCTCGTTGTCCATCGGCTTGTTAAAATGCAGCACCAGCGTCGAGTCATCAGGAGTTTCAACCGCACGCTCAATATCAGCCGTTCCATCCGGAAGCAGTAGAAGGTCGTTGAGATAGTGCTGCCTTGAACTGGCAATTTTGGGATGTTTGTATAACGAATAAGAGTATTTAAAATCGTGCGATGTAACGTTTATACCATCCTCCCATACAACCCCGCTCCGAAGGTGAAACGTAACATTCTTCCCGTCCGATGAGAACTCCCAGCTTTTTGCAGCATTAGGCAGAAAGGTTATCGCACCCTTTTTTTCGTCATAAGAAGCCTTCACAAGCGCAGGATAAATTAACCCGCAAACCTCTCTCGACATGGAAAGCTGTATAAGCAGAGGATTGAGATAATCAAAATCAGCCGAGATCCCCGCAATAATCCTGTTGCTTCGAAGTTCCTCAGAATTATTCTTGCACGCGGACAATACAGTAAGCAACAGGAGTATTACTGTGGTCAAGATTTTTTTTCGCGGGCTGAATATTCTCATCATAAAAAAATTAAAGCTTGTCATACTGAGCGAAAGCGAAGTATTCATCTTCAAAAACATAAGAAGTAAAGTACCGAAAACATCATAATAACACTTGTCATCCTGAGCCAAAGGTGAAGGAGCAATTTTTCTGTCTCTACAAGCGAGGTTTATTGTTGAGATTACGTATAATTAGCGTATATTTGGTTATAATATTTTGACTGTAAAGTGTCGGCCAAGGGGGAAAGTGAGTCCGACTGAAATTGACCGCATTGAAATTGCAAGCGAGAGTTGACTGACGCACTTGAAAAACGATGCTTCTAACCCCAGAACTGAAATCAATATAAATAGCCATATTAATATATTGCTATTTATGCCATATAGTGATAAATTAATTTTATGAAAAGTGCCCGTTTTGAGTGGGATGGAGAAAAGAATAGGGAAAATCAGGAGAAACATAATGTGCCTTTTTCATTAGCACAATACGCCTTTCTTGATCCAAAGCGTATTATTGTCGAAGATATAAAGCACACCGATGAAGAAAATTGATTTTATTGTATTGGGCGCGTTGATGAAGGAATACTGACGGTAAGGTTTACCTATAGAGGCAACATTATCAGAATATTCGGAGCCGGATATTGGAGAAAAGTGAGGAAAATATATGAAGACCAAGATTAAATATACTGATGAACCATTTGGTGAATTAAAAGTAATTAAAGACTTTCTGCCTTCACCTGCTCAATTAATCCTGAAGGAAGACAATGTCAAGATTACTATCGCGTTAAAAAAATCAAGTATAGAATTTTTCAAGAATGAGGCAAAGAGACATAATACTTCTTATCAGAAGATGATAAGACAACTCATAGACTGGTACGCGGTAAATAACACAAAAAGCGCATAATCCCGCAGCCCTTTGATATCAAAACTAAGCGGAGCACAAACGCATTAATCGGGCAGGCAATCTCAAGTTTACCGCATTCTGGATTTTGTTCAAAGGCATCTGCCTGACCCTTTTTATCTGGAGTGCATTGAACGCAGAAGTCTGCGGGATGCCATTTTCCGCGAAGTAGCGTCCAACGGTGCTGATCCGTTGGGAATATGCAAGTGGAGTTCCCGCTCGCCTCATCATCGAATATGGCAAAGTCACTAATCAGATAGTTTGCTTTTCAAGAATGAAATAAGTAAGGTATTGTAGAGTGAGTATTGAAAATTAAGGAAAAGTGACAATGCAACGAGATCAAGCACTCAGAATTCTGAGGAACCATAAAAAGGAGCTTGAGCAGCGTTACCGTTTGACAAAAGTCGGTATTTTCGGATCAGTGGCCAGAGATACGGCTGTTGATTGCAGTGATATTGATATTGTTGTTGAGATGGAACCGAATATCCTCCTCAAAGTGCAACTCAAGGACGAGCTTGAAAATTTGTTGGGAAGTAAAGTCGATGTGATAAGGTACTGGAAAAGAATGAATCAATCTCTTCGCCAGCATATCGATAAGGAAGCTCTTTATGTATGACCAAGCTCTTCTTCTGGAAAAACTACTCCAGATTGATTCCGCCATAGACAAAATTAATCGTCGGTTCGCGCTTATAAAAACAGCTGATGATTTTCTCGATAGTGATCAAGGTATGGATATGCTTGACGGGATTGCGATGATGCTTATTGCTATTGGCGAAAACTTTAAAAAAATTGATAAGGATACGGACGGAAAACTTTTGGCACTCTATCCTCATATCAACTGGTCAGGAGTAAAAGGTCTCCGTGATATACTCTCACATCAATACTTCAATATCGATGCTGAGGAAATTTTTGAAATTTGCACAAATAACCTTGCCGACCTGCATGAGGCCGTGAAAAACTTGGTTGTGAACTTGAGTAAATCTTCAGCCAGTTAGTCACTAATGGTCATACAGATTTAATCACCGCCTCGAAATCCCATTACTCTTCCGCCATTGATGTGCTTCAGCCCTACCAAGCTTGTTTGCCTGCAATACATTGCGTTTGGCCTCAGACCGACAAGAGGAAAACTGAAAGTACGAATCCATGAAATTCTGCAAATCATGTAACCGGTTATAAGAATGCATATTCCATTACGCCATTTTGATGACTACATTGACGAAGCCATTTTGCGGAGAGGGTTGTCGTATTTTAAAAAAGGGCAGGTGCACGAGCCGGAAGAAATATTCACTGGTGAGTATGAAGCGATTGTAGAGGGTACCGAAGATTACACGGTACGAATGACCATTAAAAATGGTGCCATTACCGAGCATGTCTGCAGTTGCCCTTTCGATTCAGGCCCGGTCTGTAAACATGTGGTGGCAGTCATCTTTTACCTGCAGCAGGATGAGCTTGAACTGACGCAGAAAAAAGTGAAGGCGAAGCCAGTTGCACCCAAAAAAACCAAAAAGCGTAAAACCATCGCGGAACAGGTTGATGAGCTGCTTGAGAAAACTGCACACGATGAACTTAAGAAATTCGTGCGGGAACAGGCAACCTTGAATGTCGCGTTCAGAAATCTGTTTTTGTCATCGTTCGTCCCCCATAATTCTGATGAATCGAAGGGGTTTTATGAAAAACAGCTGAAATCGATTCTTCGCAGCGTAAAAGACAGGGATGGTTTTATTGACCGGTCCGATGCAATGCATGTTGACAATGCTGTTACGAACCTTTTGGAATCAGCAAAAAAACAGATCGATAACCGGAACTTCAAAAGTGCTGTTTTTATCTGTACCGCTATTATGGAACAGATGGTTGGAGCACTTCAGTATGCCGATGACAGCAATGGCGATATAAGCGGAGCAATCTATGCCGCTTGTGAGATGATCCATAGTATTGCCGTCACACAACCTTCCGAAGATATCCGGAAGTTGATCTTTGATTACGCTCTGTCAGCGGTTGATAAAAAAAAATATTCCGGCTGGGATTGGCATGTTGACATGTTGCGAATTGCCGCCATAGTTCTGAAAACGGAAGAGGAAATTGAGCGTCTTTACAAGGAACTTGATAAAGAACTGAGTTCAGGGTATGTCAGGGACGAAGCTCAAAGCATCAAATATGAAGTCATCGTTAAAACGAAAGGCGAAAAAGAGGCCGGTGACTTTCTTGAATCGAATATATCCAACCCGAAATTACGGAGGAAGGCAATTCAACTTGCTCTTGCGCATGGAAATTACAGCAAAGCCGTTTCTATTGTAGCGAAAGAAGGGGTTGAGTATGACAAAAAAGACAAACCGGGACTGGTAATAGAGTGGTATGACTGGTTACTGAAAATAGCTCAGGCTGAAGGAGAGACAGAAAAAATCATAAAATATGCTCGCCGCCTGTTTATTGCGAATTTCATGCCTGAACAGGATTATTACGCCATCTTGAAACAGCATGTAGTCCCTGACACTTGGGTTGCGTTCGTGGAGGAGGTTATAACGGATATTGCTTTAAAAGAGAGATGATATAATAAAGAACAGATTGCAGGGATTTTCATAAAAGAAGGGTGGACGGATAGGCTTTTGGAGTTGGTACGCAAGTCTCCAAACTTGCAAACTATCGGTCAGTACGAAACAAATCTTTCTGGAAAATATACTGCCGAAGTTGTTGATCTCTATGTCAATGCTCTTCTTGAATACATGAAACCCAATGTGGGAAGAAGCCACTACAAAACGGTCTGCAGGTACCTCCGGAGAATTATCAAGCTTGGTGCCAGAGAGAAGGCAAACGAAGTTATGTCATTTTTTAGGACTGAATATCGTAATCGAAAGGCATTGATGGAAGAATTAAATAACGTGTGACTTGAACTGTCGACACTTGAAAATGGGTACTTGATAAAAGCGAACCCTACTTCACCTTCCACTCCAAAGGGTCTACACTTAATAGCCATTTCAGTGTCCGATTGATACCCTCATCCTGAGTGACTCCAGGTAACCAGCCAAGAACCTGTCGGGCTTTTGACGCGTCAGGTGCTGCATGTGAGGCAAGTAATGTTACTGCCTGACGGGTGAGTAAAGGCCGCTTCGAACTTCTGATCGTCCGGTAGAGTGCTTCCATCATTCCTGCAAGGATATAGACGAGGTTATAAGGCAGATACAAAGAGGGCGGCGGTGAATGATTCGCAGAAGCTATCCGTTCGCATACGGCTTCAAAGGTAATTGGTTCACCATCATACGCCAGGAAATCTTCTCCCACAGCAGCGGGGTGCAATGCCGCAAGCATCAGAAGATCAATAAGGTTATCAATATAGACCATGCTCATAGAGGCATGATGAGACCAGTAAAATAACTGGCGGCGTCGGATACCATCGGCAAGCAGGGGAAAAAGGGTGCGATCTCCTGTACCATATACCCAGACAGGATAAACAATGGAAGCCGGCATACCCTTTGCTACATATTCCCAGACAACTTCATTACCCTTGATTTTGGTGTCAGGATATGACTGGTTCCGGCTGGAATAGGGTGTCTTTTCATTGACCCGCTCAAGCTTGGAATGATCGAATGATTCATAGGTACTAACGTGAACCAATCGCTTTACCTTATACTTGCTCACAGCTTCGCAGATATTCCGTGTGCCGCCAATATTTATATCCCAGAAATCCTTGAGAGACCCCCAATCCGATGTGAGGGCCGCTGCATGAAACACCAGATCAGCACCATTCACAGCATGGTTAACAGCTTTAACCTGACGAATATCACCTTCAACAACATCCACACCCTGCCGTTTCAATCCGGCAATTGAGGCATTTCCTTTCCGGACAAGCGCCTTCACTCTGTAGCCTTGCTGCATACACCGTTTCACCAGATGTGATCCGATGAACCCCGATGCTCCTGTAACCAGTGCGACTGTCATGATGAAGTTATTGAACGTTTAAGATTCAACAGATAACAGCACTTTAAAAACCCATCGACATACTCACCACTTTGTAATTCCATTACTCTTCAGCCACTCTTGAGCATCTGCATTTCCAAGCTTGGCAGCTTGAAGCAAGTCAGCCGTGCCCCCTTGTTTATCTCCACTGTCAAGTTTTAAAGCAGCTCGATTGAGATAGGCAGGGACAAATGACGGGTCAATCTCAATAGCCTTGCTATAGTCACTTGTTGCTCCTTGAATATCTCCCAAGTCAAATTTTACGCTGCCTCGGCTGGTGAAAATATCAGCAGATTTCGGGTTGATTTCAATAGACTTTGTAAAATCGGCAATGGCGCCTTGCTTCTCTCCGGAGCTGAATTTGGCCGCCGCCCTGCTGTTGTAGGCATCAGCAAATTTCGGATCCAGCTCAATGGCTTTAGTGTAGTCAACTATCGCACCCTTGAAATCATTGGTACCGAATTTCACTTCAGCACTTAAAAAAAAGCTTTTGGCGTCATTTGTCGCGTTAGCGCTTGCGGTATTACTCGTAAGCATTACGGCGATGATTGCCGCAAAAAGAATCCGTAAAGATTTGTTCATTGGTTACTCGTAACTGAAGTTGATGGGATTGGTGTATTCAATCATGGAACCTGCTGTTTTCAGTGAAGCAGGTCGAAGGTGAATATAGGGTCTTTAACATGGAGAACAAAAAATCGGCCCTTATCCTGCGTTACTGATACGAATAACCAATCAGGACTGAATTTCTCATTCCGCCTATAATTTTTTTGATATAACGTAGCACAAATATTAAACTTGTGCTATTGCAGGCATTGCAATAAGGGATGTTCTGAGTAATTTTCAGGGTAACAGGGAGGAACCACATGCACATACCTGATGGATATTTAAGCCCAGCGACTTGTGGGGTATTTGGTGCCGTGATGATTCCGATATGGACGGCAGCTTCAAGGGCGGTCAAAAAAACATTGAGCGTTCGGCAGGTTCCCTATCTGGCGATTGGTGCAGCCTTCAGCTTTGTGATCATGATGTTCAATGTGCCCATCCTGGGTGGGTCGAGCGGTCATGCAGTTGGCGGTGTCCTTGTTGCCATTCTTTTAGGGCCATGGGCAGCCTGCATTGCCGTTACTGTGGCCTTGGTTATTCAGGCGTTGTTGTTTGGTGATGGCGGTATTACTGCCATTGGAGCAAATTGTTTTAACATGGCGTTCGTGCTTCCTTTTGTCGGCTATTACGTTTATAAATTGATCAGCTCGAACAGTCCGTCAGGTTCCGTCAGGCGTGTCATTGCCGCTGGTGCTGGTGCGTACGTTGGCATTTGTGTGGCTGCTCTCTCGGCCGGCATCGAATTTGGGTTGCAACCCCTACTCTATCATACGGCAAATGGTCAGGCGTTATACTGCCCTTATGGTCTCAATGTTGCCGTTCCGGCAATGGTTTTAGGTCATCTTGTGGTTTTTGGATGGGTTGAGGTGATTGTGACCGCATTGGTCGTAAAATATTTACAGAAGCAGGATTCTGTTTTTTTTGAAGGAGGCAGATCATGACGCTTACCAGAAAATTATGGATAGGGATTATGGTTTTAATTGTACTCTCGCCTCTTGGGCTGATTGTACCGGATCATTTCAAAGCAGGATCGGCTTGGGGAGAGTGGGGGGTGGAAGAGATTCAGAAAATGACCGGATATGTTCCTCTGGGTTTTCAGAGACTTTCTGAACTGTGGAAAGCTCCCTTGCCTGATTATGCTTTTCAGGGATGGGAGGGAAAGGATCTTGTACATTTGAGTTTTGCGTATATCATCTCTGCTGTTTCTGGCATTGTGATCATAACAGGAGTAGCATTTTTAATAGGCAAGGTATTAGCAAAAGAGCATGAGTAACCCTTTACACAAGAAGCATGATTTTATAGAGCGTTCAATCTTGAGCGCTCTTGCTTTTTTAAAAGATGCGACCATGTCGGAAGAGTATGCCAATCGCAAAGGTTTTTTGCAATCGTTGGATCCTCGCTTTAAAACCATCTCCTTTTTAGCGTTTCTTGTTACGGCGGTCTCTTTGAAAAGTGCTGTTTTGATTTCTCCTCTCTATCTATCGTGCTTGATACTTGCCTTGTTGTCCAGAATTCACCTCAGGAACTTCCTCTTAAGGACTCTCTTTTTCATCCCTTTGTTTTCGCTATGCATTGTCCTTCCAACCATGTTCAGTGTTGTAACGCCAGGTGAGCCGGTATGGTCTTTCCATGTTGCATGGATCACTGGTATCATTACTCGTCCTGGTCTGGATGGAGCTGTACTCTTTGTGGTAAGGATTGCAACCTCTGTGTCGCTGGTTGTTTTATTGTCGTTAACGACCCGGCACTCTGAGCTGCTGAAGGTGTTAAGGGTATTTGGTGTCCCACAGGTTTTTGTAATGACGGTATCGATGTGTTACCGCTATCTCTATCTTTTTGCAACGATGGTCGAGAATATTTTTACCGCTGTTAAAAGTCGTGTCGGGATGGTGTCGCATCACCGGCAAGGACAGAGCATTGTAACCTGGAATATTGCTAATACATGGAACAGAACAACACAAATGAGTGAAGAGGTTTATATGGCAATGCTTTCGAGAGGCTATACCGGCGAGCCCCGGCTCCTCTCTAAATTTCACGCAACACCTAAAGATTGGCTCTGGCTGTTATGCGCTGTAGTCATCTGTGCATTCCTATTCTATAGAGGACATACGCTATGAGCGGTATTATTTTTGAAGTGAAGGATGTGCACTACGCATATCTGGGCAAATTCCCAGCGCTGTGCGGTGTGGATATGACCATCCGGTCGGGCGAGAAGATCGCTGTCATTGGTGCTAACGGAACAGGGAAGTCGACCTTGTTGCAACTCCTCGACGGACTGATTTTCCCTGATCGTGGGACTGTGACGGCCTTCGGGGAAAGGCTACTTGAACATTCGCAGGATAATGAAAAGGCTGCACACCGCTTTCGGCAAAGGGTCGGTCTTGTTTTTCAGAATGCAGATATCCAGTTGTTTTGCCCGTCGGTGCGTGAGGATATTGCCTTTGGTCCGTTGCAGTTTGGTGTGGCTGAAGATGAAGTGAACCGGCGTATCCTGGATGTCGCCGAAGTGTTGGATATCCAGCACCTGTTGGACAGGGTTCCCCATCAATTAAGCATCGGAGAGAAACGGCGGGTTGCAATCGCATCTGTTCTTGCGATTGATCCTGATGTCTATCTATTCGATGAACCGACAGCAGGGCTCGATCCTTTAACTGTCCGGCACATTATTGATTTTATTGTCAATGCCAACCAGCGGGGAAAGACCATTATTACTGCTACGCACGACCTGCACATTATCGGAGAGATAGCCGATACGGTCTATGTGTTCGGGCGGAACAAAAGTATTGTCAGGGGAGGTTCCTCGGAATCTGTCTTGAATGACCGTTCACTCCTTGAGACGAATAACCTTATACACATGCATCGACACCACCATGATGGCAGGGAGCATGTTCATCAGCATCTTCCGTTGGAGCCGCATGACTGAATAATCAGCACAGTCTTTTGGAACAACGCACTTATAAAAACGGATCCAAATGGATGGGGCGTACTGCCAGCCCCATCCAGGATGATGATGATTTCAGGGTTAGAACGTCTGTGTTAAACCCACATTAAAGGACCGACCCTGTCCTGCAACTGACTCGAATGGTATGAGCCGTTTGCTTGCAAGGTTTTGGTCGTAGTTGATACCACCGAGTGGAAGATAATAGAACCGGTCGAACAGGTTTGTGATACCAAAGTCCAGTCGGAGGTTTTTGTATTGGTATGCCGTGCGAAAATTGAGGAGCGCAAAGCTTGGCGTTGTCGGTTCTTTGCGCAGAGCGTCAACCTCTGTTTTTCCGCTGACCAGTTGCAACTCAACCGCATTGGTCCAGCCGGCAATTTTTTGTTCCAGCGCAAGGGAACCATTGAGCGGCATCATGTGGTAGAGGTTGTTCCCGGTATCCAGATTCCGACCGTTCACATATCCCAGATTTCCAGAAAGTTGGCCATGACCAAAGCTGCTGGTTTCCCATACTCCAATTTTGCCCGAGAGATCAAGCCCATAGATCCTCGCGTCATGATTGGCAAACTGCAACGTGTTACCGGTGGATTTGAGGGCTAGCACATTCACATCAATGTAATCATTGATATAGGTGTAGTAGGGTGTTACCTTCAACTCCCAGTTCTTGCGGTTACTGTCGTGCCAGTCTGCCGAGAGGCTCAGGGTATTGGCAACTTCCGGCTTGAGGTTGAGATTGCCGACATAGGCATTACCGTCACTAACCCAGTTGATCATTCCTGCGCACATAAAGAAGTTCGACCATGCATACCGTTCGTAGAGATTCGGAGACTGGGTTTTGCGGGCATAACCTATCTCATAGGTCGCATTCAATGTTGGCTCGAACCTTGCAAGTGCAGTTATGCTCACATTGTTGTCATTACGGGCATGATCCTGAGCATTAAACGCATTTGCATCCCGCAGATAATTTGTGGTCATCATACCTGCCATGTTCGAATTATTATACCCTTGCACATTGCCGGTATTCATCTGCACGAGTTCGTCTCGCACACCGAGAACAGTAGTCAGTTCTTTACTCACTTTTGATTCCCATTCAGCATACAGACTGTACCGGTCACGGCGACCGTCATTGATGTTCACGAAGGTGTTTGGTCCCATAGAGCCTAGTGTTGCGGAAATCGGTGGCCATGAGTCGTTAAGGGTGAAGCGGTGAAATTCATGTCCGAGGCGCAGGATGTTCTTTTCGGCAAATGGAATATCCGTCTTCAACGAATAGCCAAGATCAATACCTCGGGTTTCCATCGGCATATATTTCATTCCGCTCTGAACAGCAGGAATAGCCAGTTTATCTTCGCCTGAATCCATCCTGTGGTAGGTGTTCTCCCAGAAAGCTTTTGCGTCAAGTTTTCCCCAACCAAAGCTGTTCTTATAGCCGATATTGATAAACGATGCGTTGTTATCGACCAAATCCATCCACTGGTTTACAAAACCCTCATTAGGAATCGATTGATGGCCTGCCTTGAGGGTCAAAAGGCTGTTGTCGCCTTTAAGCGCAAAAGTGGCTCCAAGATTACGCGATTCGTAATAGGTCGAGGTTACCGTATTACCATGACCATCCTTGTAGTCCTTGGCGTGATCGATGGATCCGGTAACTCCAAAGCTGATGTTGCTGTTTGCGACTGCGCCCGAAAATGCAGCACCGGTGCTCTGGTTAACGCTTCGGTAATAGGTTGAAGCACTACCCGACGTCTTGACCTCCTCTCCTGGATTAGCGAAAACCGGCTGATCTGATTCAACAAGGATTATGCCCCCGATGTTATCACCCCCATAACTGACCGGTGAAACAGCTGATTTAAACCCGATGCTGCTCACGTTCGAAGGTGCAATGTACGACAACGGCGGATTCATGTGGTTGGCACAGGCCGATGTCAGGCACATACCGTCAACGTATATTATTATACGATCGTCTCCCAGTCCGTGAACAATCGGCAGGCTCGAAACACCACCCCCGGTAGCAAGTGTGACTCCCGGAACATTCTTAAGAAGCGAAGCTGTATCACTGGTTTTCAGGCGCTTGGATGCCAGTGGTGCCTCTGTTTTTTCTGAGCTCCCCGTAATAACCGTTTCCGGGCTTATCGCGTCTAAACAAAATGCCGGTAAGGGTACTGCCGAAGCTGTTAGTAGAAAAACGAGCGGTTTTATAAAAAATTGTTGTGACTTTCCCATATCGAGTAATAAAAAAAATGGTTTGAGTAAATGGAGACAAAAAAGGTCATACCCTGTACGACAGAGATAAGGTGCCCGATATTGTTTCCAATCAGTATAAAATTGATTAACACGCCATGCGATGCATCGAATACAACGCATCCCGAGTATGAACTCTATCAAAAACCAATAGTAACGGGTTTTTGCGTCCAAATCTGATAGGTAAGGTTAAGTGTTTGGCGGATGGTCGATTTGGCGAAAGACGCCATCGAGTAAAAACGAAGAGTGGACTGAGGTAAATATATGACTATTGCTTGCGCTCACCGGGGCGTGTTGCATGTCAGCGAGAATGCCTGGCATTGCGTTGAGCAACTCTTCCTGGGTTTTGGTTGGCACCTGCTTCTCAGTTGGTGCTGACTGAGTCTCACTGGTTGCGGCGATTTTTTTATGGAGGAAACAGTGTCCGCAGCAATCCATAGTCTTCTTCTCACAGACAGTTTCAGCTATTGCCTTTTGATTTAAAAAGAAGAGACCATAACAAACGAAAACGCTGTTTATCTGCAAAAGCATCCCGACAAGCATCAGAACTGCGATGGATCGGGTTGCTGCACTCATAGCATAAAGTTGGTATTCGAGAAATATAATAAACCGCTCAGAAGATATGCATTTTTACAATTGTTAACAATACAGGCGGCATGACGTAACCGATCAGTAGATGGCTGTCGTCAGGAATTTTTCAAGAGTAAAGAAGCTGTTACATCAACAATTAATAATAGTTGACAAATCCGGTTTCGCTGATGATGCGTTTACCTGGTTCGTGTTTTGACAGTTCGATAAACTATTTGAAAGCACCAGTTGGTTGCCCGTTAGTGCTTAAAACAGTCAAATCTCCCTTCATTGCTCATCATCTGAAACTTTAGTATAAAGCGAAAAATGGAAGATTTTTGACCCGATTATTGTTCACAATCATGTTACACTCTCGTAACAAACCCTTAACAAAACGATGGTTACATTATGTGGCACATGAAGATAAACGAAATGAGTTCGTCTTTTTCTTCCAGTTCTTGGCTACTAACGAACAGAAATTTTTTTTGTTAACACCCACACAACCTAACGGAGACCAGACATGAAAAAAATGCTATCACTTGCTGCTATGTTTGCAGCACTGTCATACGCATCGCCGGCTTTTGCCGACACTAACGTTACTGTCTACGGCACACTCGATGCAGCTGCCGGTTATGTAAATCATCAATTAAGTGTTGATCCTCAATTTCCTGGATCAGTGAATCCTGTCAGTCCTGTAAGTGCAAAAACGGTACCTTCTTCTGTGACCGGATTGTTCAATGGCGGCATCTCCCCTTCACGTGTCGGCATTAAGGGCGGCGCTGATATAGGTGACGGCAGAAAAGTATTCTTCACTCTGGAAGAGGGGCTCAACCTTCCTACAGCTGAAGCCAGCAATGCCGCTGCAGCTCTGGCAGCAAACGGTGGAACTGTGACAACGAACTCTGCAAATAGCTCAGTCAATAACCAGCTGTTCAATCGTCAGGCATTTGTCGGCGTATCTGATCCACAGTTTGGTTCTCTGGCTATTGGTCGTAACTACGCCCCTATCTATGATATCTGCGGCTCCTATGACCCTGTTCAGAACTCAGGGCTTTTCTCGCCTATCGGCTTTTCAGGAAGCTATGGCGGCGGTGGAGGCGTGAGCGAAGATGTACGTGTTGACAACAGTTTGAAATACTCCAACAAAGTCGGTTCATTCAATTTCGGTGCATTGTACAAGTTTGGAAATTCCTCAGTTGGTGATGGCGCAACAAAATCTGCTTATGCACTGAACGCCGGCTACGAAGATGGCTGTTTCGGAATACAGGTCGCCTATCAGGCATTCCAGGATGCATTGAAAGGTGATGCTGGTACATCAGTCAATACGGTTGCTGTTACAAACTACAACACTTCGGCTTGGATGGCTGCTGCAAAGTATAAGGTGACTAGCGACGCCACACTCAAGATCGGCTATGAGCGGTATACCCTTGGTGCTCCATCCGATATTCTTTCCGTTCCCAACTACTACGGTCAGCAAATTTCCGGTCTGACAAATTTTTCTTCGGCTGACCAGACTACCCACATTGTGTTTGGCGGCGGTGACTACAACTTTTCCCCGAAATTCAACCTTGCTGCCGGAATTTATGATGTCAGACAGGAGAAGTCAGCTGATTCAAAGCAATTATCTAATGGACTGCTTTTTCTCTCATTGCTTGCTGATTACCATGTAACCAAGTCATTTGATACCTATGCCGGTCTCATGTATGCCTCATACTCTGGAGATAAGTATGGCGTTTCAGCAAACTATTATCCTTCCAACACCATTACTGCTGTTGGCGTGCGCTACAAGTTCTAAGATTTGTGTGTGTTGTTCTTTCGTTGTTGTGTTTCGTGGCTGGTTTACAAGGCTGTTCAAAATGCTGATGGGCAGCCTTGTTTTACCGGTTTATCAACAGTAAATGTATTTTTATTGAAATCTTGTTAACTAAATCATGACTGAAACCATGAAAATTTTAAAAAAAATCCTTTTAAGTGCGGCCGTTATCGGTGCTATGGCATCTGGTACAGCCCAGGCAGCAGATAAAATTGTTCTTGATGGTTCAACTACAGTTGGTCCTATAGCCAAGGCATTTGCTGAGCATTTTACCAAAGCCACAGGTGTAGAGGTCACGGTCAGCGAGTCAGGTTCAGGTAATGGCGCAAAGAGCCTGATCAACAAAACCTGTGACATCGCTGATATGTCAAGGCCAATGAAAGAGAGTGAAATAGCTGCTGCAAAAACCAACGGAATCAACCCTGTTGCGCACATTGTAGCACTTGACGGTCTTTCGATTGTTGTCCATCCAAGCAACCGCGTGAAAGGGCTTTCAAAAGCTCAGATCCGCGATATCTACTCTGGCAAGTTTACCAACTGGAAAGAAGTCGGTGGACCAAATGCGGGTATTATTGTCATCCAGCGTGAATCGAACAGTGGTACCCAGGACTCATTCAAAGAGTTGGTTATGGGAGAAACAACAATTTTCAATAAAGCAGAAACCCAGTCCAGCAACGGCGCAATCAAGAGTCGTGTAGCCACAACACCTGGCGCAATAGGGTTTGTAGGTCTCGGCTTTGTTGATCATTCGATTAAGGCTATTCTTGTTGACGGTATCAAGTCCGAAGTGAAAACAGTTAAAAACGGCACCTATCCTGTACACCGTCCGCTCTTCATGTACACCAACGGTGAGGCAACCGGTAATGTCAAGAAGTTCATTGATTTGGCAAAAACCCCGGTGGGCAAACGTATCATCACCGAAATCGGTTTTGTCAACAAATATTGATTTTTGTCGAAACCCGTTATCATTGGTAAAAAGATCCAACGGCAAAAAGCTGTCTCACGAG
This sequence comes from uncultured Chlorobiaceae bacterium, assembly GCA_903851385.1. Taxonomy (GTDB): domain Bacteria; phylum Bacteroidota; class Chlorobiia; order Chlorobiales; family Chlorobiaceae; genus Chlorobium. The sequence goes on from CAINOC010000007.1 coordinate 49,160, forward strand.
AGATGGCTTTTTGTCTTTACCACAAAGAAAGCACCCATTGACACCTGCCCTCTTGGTATTAGCCTGCAATTTAATCACTCTCCAAGGTTGAAGTCTAAGGGTCTACAGTCAAAATTCCGTACTCTATAAGAAAAAAATACTCCTATGTCGGCTCCAATGCTTCTTGTTATAGAGGACGACCAGAACCTCTCGAAACTTCTCGAATACAATCTTGTCCGTGCAGGCTTTAAATGTCATCTATCAGGTTCCGGTGAAGATGGACTTGAACAACTTTCAGCGAAAAATTTCGACTTGGTATTGCTTGATATCATGCTGCCGGGAATGAGCGGTTTTGACGTCTGTCGGACTATCAGACAAAATCAACTGCACAAAGATCTTCCGATCATCATGCTCACTGCAAAGGGAGAGGAAATAGACAGGATTCTCGGGTTTGAACTCGGAGTCGATGACTATGTTGTCAAGCCATTCAGTCCACGTGAGCTGACCCTGAGGATACGGGCTATTCTTAATAGAGAGCGTCGCAAAGCTGGAAAAATTCAGGAGGTACTCAAGGTTGCTGGTCTGGAAATCGATTTAACTCGTCACATTGCTACACTCGATGGCCGGGAGCTGGTACTGACCCTTATGGAGTTCAAACTTCTTGTTGCATTGATTAAAAGGAAGGGAGAGGCCCAATCACGCGAAATGCTGCTCAGCGATGTATGGAATGTTGATAAAACACTTAATACGAGAACTATCGATACTCACATTACCAGAATCCGTGAAAAACTGGGCGATACAGGGAGTATGATCAAAACAGTACGTGGGCTCGGCTACAAGCTTGAAGAAAAAGAGGGATCCACCAATGCGGAGTAAGGTTTTTATAAAACTGGCCGCTGTTATCGGCATACTTATTTTTTTTACCTCCACGATCAGCTTTCTCTTTCTTAGTCGTCAGTTGACCTGTATTCTGACATCTGAAATTAAGAAGGAACTGCGTAAGGATCTTTTGTACAACAAGCAGATTCTTGACCAGAATCCCCTTGAACTGATCTCATCTGGTACAACAGATACATGGGTAAAGCGTCTTGGGGGCACTCTTGATACCAGGGTCACGCTCATTGGCCTTGATGGACACGTTATCGGCGACTCCTTTGTTCCACAAAACAAGTTGTCGGTCTTGGAAAACCATCGCGAGAGGCCGGAAGTGATCTCTGCTTTTGCAACAGGCTATGGTGAAGACACCCGTCTCAGTCAAACCGTAAAAGAGCAGATGATCTATATGGCAGTTCCTGTGGGCTTTCCGAAATCCTATGCCATTCTCCGGTTTTCAAAACCACTCTACGATATAGGAGTCTTCAATATCGGACTGAGCAAAAATATAGGGCAAGACTTCTTTCTGACATTTCTTTTTTCCCTTATCACTGGTCTTGTGGCCTCTTTTTTTCTTACCCGACCAGTTATAACTCTCGCTGAAATCACTCAAAAAAGAATTTCCGGTAACTTGCCGGGCAACATCCCTTTTCATCGCAATGATGAAATTGGTTTGCTTGCTAATGTATTCAATGAGATGAGGGATGAGATTAGCAATTTGCAGCGTATTGAGGAGTGGTATAAGGCTGTTTTTTCAGGTATTCGAGAGGCTATAATCGTTACAAATACTGCAGGTGATATCATCATGGTCAATCCGGCAGCATCAAGAATGTTCCGTATCGATGGTGATATGTTCAAAGTCCGGCCTCTCAGGCACCTTCCTGACAACAAGTTGCAAGAGCTTTTCGCGAAAGTTCACAACAACCATGTAACACTTCTCAAAGAAGAAATGACAGTGGCGAGCTCCAAAGGATCGCGCATCTTGCAAATCAGCTCAATGCCTGTCGTGAAGGAAGCGCGATTTGATGGAACAGTTTTTGTTCTGAACGACATCACCAAACTCCGTAATCTGGAAAGAATACGAAAAGATTTCGTCTCCAGCGTCTCACATGAACTCAGGACTCCGCTCTCAATCATCAGCGGCTATACTGAAACGCTGCTTGATGGAGCAATGCATGAACCCGAACATGCCGCTGAATTTCTGAAGATTATTCTGGAAGCAACGGCACAGCTCACTGCCTTGGTAAATGATGTGCTTGACCTCTCAAGGATAGAGTCTGGTCAGATTGTCTATCAGTTCATGCCAGTGGATATAAACGGTATTATTGCAAAATCTGTTGGCTTGTTAAAGCTGTCGCTTAAAAAAAAGCATATCAAGCTGGATCTCCAAATTCCGGACGATCTTCCGCCTGTCAATGCCGATGCAGTATATCTGGAAATTGTTATTCGTAATCTCCTCGACAACGCCATTAAATATGTTAATGAGCACAATGGAGCAATCTGGATTTCAGCATTTCAGAGAGACAATAATGTTCATGTAGAGGTGGAAGATAACGGGATTGGTATAGCAAAAGAGGACCTCAGCAAAATCTTTGAACGATTTTACCGTGTTGACAAGGCCCGATCCCGGCAACTCGGAGGAACAGGTCTGGGGCTCTCCATCGTCAAACATATTGTTCTTGCCCACAAAGGTAATGTGGAAGTACGATCAAGAGTAAACCAGGGTTCTGTATTCAGTGTAATTTTTCCTGTTGCTCCAGCCGCAAAAACCCTTAACAGCGCCTGAAGTCAAGCTTCACTGAACTGATTCGCACAGGGCGGCATCCATGATAATTTTCTGGTGCAGAGGTATCCGGACTTCAGGCATGAGATGTTCAGGATAAAAACCAGCATCGGAAAGCTCATGATTAATCGCTATGGCATCATTCTCAACTATCACCCTGTAGGCAAGTACAATAATTGAGCCATAAGGTTCGACATCGTGGTGATAGATACCAATAAGAGAATCGATTTCTCCTTCGAGAGAGGTCTCCTCCATCAGTTCACGTAAACATGCTTCTTCAGCACTCTCACCAGCCTCAAGAAATCCCCCGGGAAGAGACCATTCATTAAATGCTGGTTCATGAGCCCTCCGCACCACAAGGAGTTCTTCATTTCTGTTTACGGTATAAGCTACTGCCACAGGAAGAGGATTAATATAATGTACCCATGAACACGACAGACAAATCTTTCTGCCGCGCCCGTCAATCATCGCTCGATCAAGCATTGTCCCGCATACGGGGCAAAAGTGATAAGTTTTCATAGTTCCAGTATTTTGATTGGGTTGTGCCCCAAAAATCAATTTTTCGCATTCGGTACTCTTCTTAATCGGACACACAACAATTGTATTCACCTGTCCATCACACCCTTTCCATTTACTTTTAATAACTCTGTTTCAGCACAAAATGTTTTTTCTTGTCACAATGAAAATTGTCGCACACATTTCTAGCCTGCAAACCCTTCTGTGTGTTTTCAATATCAAAATCAACGTCATTATCCTGATAAATAAGCTTGAAACGATTCTCTGAGCAAATGTTTGAAAAATGAACAAAAATATCTTCGCCTCCATTTGGGTTGACTATAAAGCCATACCCTTTTTTCTTGTCAAACCATTTGACTTTACCTGTTGCCATATCTTTCAGATGTAAAGATTTCAAAGCCAACAAAGGTTGCGAAGTGATATCATCAATCAAAAATCATCAATGATCAAGTTTCAGGTCTGTTACAATAACAGCGCCATGAAAGCGCTTGTCGGGGAAAACCACCCTCCCTTTGGAATTGATAACGAGATGGGGAAAACCGGATTTTTCAAGCATCCGAAGCGCCTTTACCAGATCTTTTTTTCCAGCAGGCTTAATGATTATATCAGCTTGTGCTTCAACTTTTTTCACATCATGGTGTTTCAGCTCCTCCTGCAAAAAAAACTCACCTTTAATTTCAGCCTTTAATTCATCCAGTCGAAGCATAAAAACCTCCCGTACTTATTATTAATACAATTACTTAAATTTTTGGCTGCAACACGCTAAGCTCCCGTAATCTTCTTGTCATTCCACTCTGTTTCATAGCTGCCTTGCGCTCTATAATTCCCCTGAACCCATCAGTCAATTCACGGTAGATCCTGCTCCGGCTGTCTTTGATCCGGCTGTAGAGCTTGAGAATATCCAGCGTCAAAATAATTCTTGTAGAGCTGCAGTTCAGCTCGCCAAACAAATGCTTCCCGACCACTTCAAACCCGAGTACCCGTGTATGAAAGTTGAGAGGTGAATGCTTCTCGCCTTCAAAGACATCGGTAATAAAGTGAGTGTAATCACGCTCTATTACCTCAGCAGTAGCTGCTCGCATCAAACGGAGAGCAATCCTTGGGTTCTTGCGGAACTCCTCAAGAATCATGAACCTCCCGATCTCAACATATTTCCCGGCACTTTTCAGCTCTTCAACATCGATACCCGGCATAAACTTTACATCATACTCTTCAGGAATGTCAAAAGACGGATCATAAAGGAGGCGCATTACCCCTGCAGGTTTCCCATTAATTGATGCCAAAAACCATGAAACCCCATTACTCGCGGAAAGCTCATCGGGAATCTGGTTTTCCACGGTGCTGATCCATTTTTTTTCAACACAAAATACCCCCTTGATCACTTCAAGAGCAGCCGCACGATCGCCGGCACTCTCAACCCTGCTTACGCTTACACTCGACATAGATGCTCCTTTGGGTTAATTGTTGTTGTCGTAACTGTTTGTTTAATCACACTGCAGGGTTCGCTGTATTGCTTGCCGGAAAGTTCAGCCAGCGAAAACATGATTTCCTTTGTAACATCAGCAGCCATTCTATTGAGCTCTGAGGATGTAATGCTCTTGCATGAGGTATCGGCCATGAGTGCCAGATATTTTTTTGACTGATGCTGGAAATCAAGCGGCTTGCCGATTCTCACAATGGTTCGCCCAAGCACAGGTATGCGTCCCTTCCTTATTCTGCACTCAAAGTCAATGCCCACAGGCACAACCGTGCTCCCGGTTTTCAAGGCTATATGGCCTACACCCGGTTTTCCCTGTAGCAGGTGCTCAGCATTCCTGTTACGTTTCCCCTCTGGAAAAATCCCGATACTCTGACCTGAACGAAGTTTTTCTGCGCACCTTTCCACAGTGCCATCAGCGGGACGGGTCATCCGTTTTGCTTCTATCCAGCGAAGGAGAGAACGTTTATTATAGACATATACTGGATTGGTCATATCCATCAAAGAACCGAGAATCGGAACCTTGCCATACATCCAGTCAATGACAAAACTGATCATACGGCCACCGAGATGGTAGACAATCAGTGCCGGTACCATCAGGACTTCAATTGAATTGTTATGGTTGAAAGCATAGATGCATGCCCTCCCCGAATCATCAAGATTTTCAAGACCGTAGGCTCTGGTCAAAAATAAATTCGGGAGCATAAGTAACCTGAGCAATAAAGCTCTGCTGTAAGGTAAAAAGGGAAGTGGTTTGAACAACCTTTCTGCATATCGTGTCATAAGATCCCTTCAGTTACCAGTAGCATGTCGACGACAACCTGAACCTCACAATCGTAAGAAAGTGAAATAGTGTTGGGGAATGGTTAAGGTCGTGCTACAAGTCCGAAAAATCTTCTCTGCTGATCAAGCTGTTTACGTCAGAAGGTGAAGGCGGGTAAAAACATAATCCAGGGAATCTTCGTTCAGCACAATCCTTGAATACCCGGTCTCCCCAAGCTCCATTGGCAGATGATCCCTGTCATCAATAAACGTAGGCCTCCGTTTGCCATTATACCAGCAGACAAGCCTGATGGTGCCGCCTTCTATTTCGAGGGCTGTTATGGCACGCTTTCCAATAGTGCACCCGGAATTGAAAACGCTTGGGATGGGAAGATTATTATAAAGGCCACTCCGGAGACCCGTTATTTTCCCTTTTTTGTAACAGGCATCAAGTTCCTTTTTCAACGTTGTTATTTTTTCCCCGATTTCTTGACGGTGTTCACTGTCCGTAGATGAATAAGTTCTGCAAAGATCCTCAATGCGGTAATTCAGGTAATCAACTTTTGACAGCGATTCAAACAATGGACGATGCGTATGCCCTATAATGGAAACAATTTTAGCCTGGTTTGAAAACTCATAAATTGATTTCTCGATAGAAAACCTTTTGCGGCTGTTGTACGCAACTGAAAAGTTTTTTAACCCTAAGGGCTTTGCAATATAGCGGAGAAACAAAACGACCACCCGACTCAGCACTGAATAGGTTTCCCATAAAAGTACCGATGCCTGATGCCCATGAAAAAGCAGCAAGGTTTCATTCTCATAATGAAAGGTAATCGATTCAATCAGCGATGACTGAAGCCGGTACTCCTTCTCATCAAGCAATGCCGAATCATGATTACCGTAAGTTTTCCAGAAAAACCCGTTTTCTTTAAACTTCAAAAAAAGCTCATAAAAATCACCCCATTTCGAAGCAATGCTTTTAAGTGGAAACTTGAACAACTCCTCAATATCGCCATTTAAGACAAGACTGTACTTTTGCTCCAGATAATAGCTTTCAAGGATGGTTTTGAGCAATTCCGCATTTTGTCGAAACTCATCCAGTCTGCCGCCATTACCCATGTGCAGGTCACTGAGAATGAGAATCCGTGACGAATGATCAAGTTGAACCGCCTTTGCTTTGATAAGCAGGTTCTCAAGGTGGGCATGTTTTTTTTTTAGAAAACACATTGCGCTTTTACTGAAGCACTTACTCAGGGTGTGTAGTCCAAACATTAACGGTTATTTTAGTTTACCCCCACGGTACAGAAATAACGCAACCGCTTCATTGGTTCTTATGGCCTGTTTAACCGCCTCAACATTTCTGGAACACCGTAAGAGCGTCTTCCACGACCGTAGATGTTTTTCTTCATGAAAGTCTGAATTTGCGATGTAGTTGAATTTTTTTAACCCTACAACGTTGAAAAGATCGTCCCGGTTTGCAACTTCCCAAGCGTCAAACATCAATGCAAAGCGGTCCCGATTATTCCAAAGATATTCAGATGGTGTTTCACCGGAATGATTACGTATATATGGATGGCAAGCGACTGATAGTCCTCCCTGGGCATTAATTTCAGTCAGAATATCTTCAACTTTCAGATCAGGGCTGATAAACTCCTTACTATCCAGCGCAAGAATGTGATATTTTGAAGTATCATTAGTAAGTTCAATTCCAGGAATCAGGAGCATGCGATAGGTTTCCCAGGCATATCGAGTCGCACTCCAGAGCTCTCTCTGGTAATGAGCAAACCGATCTTTTTCAATACTGCAGTTCATTCCGCACTCTGTTTTTGTCCGTGCCAAACTTGCACTATCGAGTACATGGTCTGTAATGGCAATCACATCAAATCCCGTTTCACCATACATCTCCACAACATCTTTCAGCTCACAATTTCCGTCACTCCATGTCGTATGGATATGAAAATCGCAGTACAACCATTCCATCTGAGTTCTCTTATAGAGTTGACTGAGTTAATCGTATGTATCAAGCTCAGGTATTAAAGTAGTTGATTATGAGCTACATACTCCTCTTCCTATTGTAAACTTCCCGTGAATTCTCCTTTACCTTTCGTTCACTCTTGTATACTTTAAAAAATGTCCCTGAAAGATTTTTTTGCTTTTCACGTCAATAAAAGTTTCAAACTTGTAACAAATCGATCATTGGATGCTACGGTGAAAGCCAGTAGATTGGGGCATCAAAAAAAGCAATTTTGTTAAACTAACTATTGGACTCTATGGCTGACGATAGCGTCGGGGGAAGCAACCGGACCAATGC
>CAINOC010000008.1 GCA_903851385.1 uncultured Chlorobiaceae bacterium
GTCATGCCAACCGACTCGACCAGAAACTGCAGCATGATATCGTTTTTCCTCGCTCCAATAGCCTTTCGCAGCCCGATCTCCCGTGTGCGTTCTGTCACCGATACCAGCATGATATTCATAATCCCTATGCCTCCAACTACCAGCGAAATGGCGGCAATGGAGCCAAGCAGAAGGCTCATGGTCTGGGTGGTGCTGCTGAGCATCTGCTGGATTTCAGTCATGTCCCTGATATTGAACGAGTCGTCTCCCTCTTTCAACCGGTGCCGTTTGATGATAAGCGCACTGATCGCACTTTTCGTCTGTTCAATCAAGTCGGGAGAGGCAACCTCGACAAAAATACCGCTGAGATAGTTTTTGCCAAGCACCCGGTACATCGCTGTGTTGACCGGAATAAGCACAATATCATCCTCGTCCTGCGGTCCGGAAAATCCCTTTGCCGGTGCAATACCGATAACCGTAAAATTAATTCTGTTGATTTTAACCGTTTTGCCCAGCGGATTGGTCGTGCCGAAAAGTTCTTTCACAACCGTCACTCCGATAATGGCCACCTTTTCACGGGTCTGAATCTCTTCACGGGTAAACCACCGCCCGATCGTAGGAATCGCCGCACGCATCGCACCATAATCATAGCCTACGCCGGTTAGGCTTGTGCTCCAGTTTTTGTTGCCATACACTATTCGTCCAGCTCCGTTGACGACGCCGCTGGCATTTTTTACCAGCGTATGCAGTGAAGCAATTTCATCAATATCAGGGAACGTGAACCGCGCAACAGCACCAGCCCCTTGGGAGGCTCCCCTGATTTTCGCCGATCCGGCCCTGATCGAGAGCATGTTGGATCCCATCGATTTCAGCTGTTCCTGCATTGAGGCTTTAGCGCCCTCACCGAGAGCCATCATGGCAATGACTGACGCAACGCCGACCAGGATTCCGAGCACGGAAAGAAAAGATCGCATCTTGTTGGCCAGAATTGACTGAAAGGCTTGTGCAATAAAGCCGATAAACCGGCCATCCTGCAGCATCGACCCCTTTGTTGCGCCATGGATGTCAAAGCCCAACTCTTTTGCCCCGGCAATTGATGGTTCCTTTCCGGGTTTACGTTCATCATGAAGAATGACACCGTCACGCATGGTAATAACACGCTCGGCATATTCAGCAATCTCATTTTCATGCGTGACCATGATGATGGTTTTACCCTCTGCATGAAGACTCTGCAGGATCTTCATGATCTCGGCGGAATTCTTCGTGTCGAGATTGCCTGTCGGTTCATCGGCAAAAATGATCAGCGGATCACGAACCAGTGCTCTTGCTATGGCAACACGCTGCTGTTCACCGCCTGAAAGCTGATTGGGTGTGTGATCAATTCTATGCTCAAGCCCAACCGTCTTGAGCCGATCAATCGCCTCCTTGCGAAAGTTTCCTTTCAACCCGCTGTAGATATAGGGAAGCCTGACATTATCGACAATATCCATCCGCTTGAGCAGATGAAACTGCTGAAACACAAACCCGGCAACATTATTACGCACTCCGGCCTGCTCATCCTCCGTCATGGTGTTGACATTGTTGCCGAAAATCCGGTACTCGCCCTTGTCGGGATTGTCCAGAAGACCGAGAATCTGCAGCAGTGAGGATTTACCTGATCCCGAGGCTCCCATGATGGCCACAAACTCCCCCTGCTCTATCGTCAGGGAAACACCGCGCAACGCATTAACGGTGCTTTCACCGATCAGGTAGGTCCGGTGAACATCGATAATCTCAAGCATGCTGCTCATTGTTTTGATCGACGCTGCTGTTGCGGCGAAAAGGGGTTTGCACCTGCTTTGTTTTTCGGTAACACAAAAGTGGTGTCGGGCAGCAGGACAACCGATTGCTCCGTTACCCCGTCAAGGATCTCGATATTGCTGCCATCCTGCAATCCTGTCTCCACCTTGGTGTATCGCCGTCCTTTTTCAGCATCATCACTTTTCTGGCGCACAAAGGTTTTACCGTTTCTGTTCTGCACAGCGCTTAAGGGCAACAGGAGTGCTCCTTTCTTTTCTTGCACGATAATCTTGATATTGGCGCTCATGCCTGACCGAAACACATCAGGAATGCGGTCGGGAATAATATCGACATTATAGATGTTGACGTTGTTCTGCAGATGTGACTCATAGTAGATATGCTCAACAGCACCGGTTACCCGAATGTCAGGATAGGCGTCAAGCCCGATAAGCGCTTTCTGCCCGATTTTTACCCGACCGATATCAGTTTCGTCAACAAAAGCCTTGACAATAAGATGATCCGAGAGCACAAAAAGTGAATCACTCGCCGTCACGGTCTGACCGGGGTCGACACTGCGCACAATAACCTGCCCGTCCATAGGAGCAAGGACTGTTGTTTTCTTATACACATTGTTCCAGTAGCTCTCTTCACTTTTGCCCTTGAGCTTTGCAGCATCAAGCAGGGCTGCTCGTTCGGTTGAACTGAGCATCGCAAGCACGGCTCCTTTCTTGACAACCCGGCCCTCTTCGACAAGAATTTCCTCGATTCTGCCTCCCACCGATGACTGGATTTTAACACGGTTTTGGGGTTCAACCGCTCCGGTCGTCGAGATTACCTGCCTGATGCTTCCTCGTGAGGGATGGATTGCATCAAAACGTTTTTCCGTTTGGCTGCTTCCCTTAAAGAGAAAGAATCCTCCGACTCCCAGAACTGCTAATGCAATGGTAATGCCCCATACCAGCTTCTTCCTACTGACCTTCAAGCGCTCCTCCTTTTGACTGGATCCATTGAGCCTCGGCAAGCAGCATATCGGCCTCGGCGTTGAGATAATTCTTTTTTGCGTTCACCAGATTGTTTTCAATAATCACCCAGTCGTTGAAGGTTACAAGACCATTCGAGTATTGGGCGTTGGCAATTTTTGAGCGCTCGCTTGCTGCCAGAAGCTGTTTGTTCTGTACAAGAACCAGCTGACGGGCATCCTGAAAACTTTTCCAGCTTTGTTCGAGCGCGTTGTAGAGCAGGAGGTAGCCGCTCTTTTCAAGGGCATTCTGCTGACTCAAAACTGCACTTGCTTTGGCTACCCGTGCCCGGCCGCTGCCGCCTTCGTAAATGGGCACGGAAACCGTAACCCCTGCACTCCAGTTCGCCGCATCGGTCGGCAGGCGATCATACGTACCTCGACCAACCGAAGAGGTCAGGTAAAGCTGAGGAGAAAAGGCACTTCTTGAAGCATCAAGATCGAAACGGGCAGCTTTGCTTTTGGTGTCGAGCTGCTGAAAAAGAGGATGGTTTTTTGCGAGCCAGGCAAGATCGGGTTTTCTTTCCGTCAGGTCACTGACCTTTAATGCACCCTGAACCCTCAGCGGTTGATGCATATCACGACCGAGTGCTGAGGCAAGGATTGTCTGGGCCAGAACAAGGCCCCGTTTAGCCTGGGAGACTTCAAACTGCGCCTGTGCCAGGTCGGCCTCAGCCTGGCGAAGTGAACCGATGTGTTCGCGTCCGCCCTGATAGCGCAGACTGATCAGGCGGACATTATTCTGTCGCCTTTCGGCAATTTCACTGGCAAGCCCTACAAGATCCTGCGCTTTGAGCAGTTGGGTAAATGCTGATCGGAGTGCAAAGCGGACATTGGCCGAAACAGCGTCATAGTTATACTGGGCTGCATTGATTACTTCGGTGTTACTGGCAATCTGGTTTGAGGTTTTCCCGCCATCATAGAGCAGCTGCTGTGCCGACAATGCATAAGAAGAGAGAACAGAAGAGCCGAGCCCTGATGTTCCGTTTTCGATAGAACTCACACTGAGACTGAGTTGGGGAAGGCGGGAACCTCCTGTTACCTGCTTATCGGCTTCGGCCTGCTGCAGGAGTGCAAGAGCCGTAGAGAGATCGGGATGCGCACGCTTTGCTTCACTCGTGCACTGCTCCCAGCTCACTGACTCTTCGGCATGCAACGGGGAAACAGCAGTGAGAAAAAACAGCACTATCCAGAGATTGATTTTTGCTTTCATACCGAAATAGTCTTTTCTCTTTGTGTAATCATCAGCTTTATAACCCGGTTTGCATCTTCGACGACCTTTTTGCTCAATCCTTGCGACTAATATTTCGATACTGGCTTTTAAATGACCGCTAATTAAGAGAAATATATTAAAGACTTGCAAGCTGATGCAGTAAATATACCACAAATATGGTATGTGAATTATTGATGGTTGTTAAAAGTTAAGCTGGCGGGAAGTGACTTGTAGATTAATGAAGTGGCATGTTGGGAATTTAATAGATATGTGAAGTAGCTTATTTATGGTATGTAATATGCCGTTTAAACGGGATTTGAAGTGGTTGCTTTATTGTCGATTATTGAATTCCTATGATTGTCTGGCCTTATTTTGAAGAGATAAGTGATTGTTGGGGTAACAGCTTTATTGAGATTGTAAGGTAGGAAATCTTTTATTGGTAAATTGGAAATCATTTCTGATGTTCCTTGGTTTGCATTATAAAATGATCTTCGGAACTATTCCCTAAAGTGTTGCTTGATATATATAATCAACTTGCAAGATAATCGATTCTTGTCGTCAAGTGCTTTGTGTCTTTTTTGTGAATATTACTGACAATTCATCAAATTGAGGCTTATTATAATATAAAATCAATAACGATTTTGTAGGATAAAGAGCGTTATCTAATTTTTCTCATAATTAAAAAATGAAGTAAAAATATTATGGTAAGTATAGAGCAGGAAATATGTGTTGACCAACAGATAGCAAAACTGGATAAGAGTGAAGCAAGACACCTTCTTCTTGATGAAGCAAAATTAAGTGTAAAACTTACTGAAAAGGGTATTGCATACAATGCTGATGAGATTAAGAGGTTTCTTGATCCCATTGAACAAAAGTCAGGATTTAATCGTGGTCAAGGTCTAACCGGCTTTTCTTTGCCGCATGGTTACAGTGCCAGAGGGCATTATAGTCGCTGGACACCCTATTCACTGATTGTTGAAGATAATACGCCGATTTTATATGACGATGGGATTCGTATTGGAGAAATTGCTTTTAACAAGGGAAATCCTGTATCAGAGCAATTGCTCAGTACTGGTGAAAAAGTTCGCGATATAACGAATATCAGTGCTCAGGGAGGTCTTCATGTTATGTACAGCAATGAGTGTTCATTGAAAGATTTAGGGGAGGACTGCCTTTATTGTGCATTTAATGAACGAGCTAAGGATGGTGCCCTTAATAAGGTGCTTTTAAAATCACCCAGGCAGGTTGCCGAGGCCTATGATATAGCTCGCAGGGCTGGAGTTGCAAACCATTTTCGCATTACAGGTGGCTTCGTGCCTGAACGCCGTGAGCTGGAATACTATCTTGATGTAGCTGATGCCATAAAAGAGAAGTACAGCTCTTTTTATGGTTGTGCTGTTGTTGGTGCCCCTGCGGACTTATCTGTTCTGTCCAAGTATAAAGAGGCTGGGTTTGCAAATATCTCTACAAATATTGAAGTCTGGGACAGAAATATTTTTGCAGCCATGTGTCCCGGAAAAGAGAAACGTAATGGCGGCTGGCAGCATTGGGTTGACGCCCTTGAATACTCGGTTGACCTGTTTGGCAAGGGTAATGTTCACTCAGCGATCGTTGCTGGTCTCGAACCACTTGAGTCAACCTTGGAAGGTATTGAGTATCTCGCATCAAAAGGGGTGGTTTGTCATTTTAGTGCGTTCCGTCCGGAAAAGGGGACACCTCTGGCAGGATATCGCAGTCCTGATGCTGAGTGGCATTGGGAGTTGCTCGATAAAGCAACCGATATTTTCCTTCGTTATGGGTTTACGACACTCCAAATGTATAGCGGAAATGCTTCTGGTCCACATAGCGCCCAGGTATTCCAGATTAAAGCTGGAGAATTTGAGGGTGATCTACTTACTCAATGGAAATTTCCGTCACTGGACTAGACGATTTTTCAATCCTTCACAAGGAGATAAAGCATTATGGCTATTGCAGAACTCGAGCAACCCAACACTTTGCATATCGCGACATATGATAAGGAAGTGGCAAAGCAGGTTTTGATTAATGAAGTAAAACTTGGATTGCAGCTTGCGGAACAGGGCATCAATTATAACCCTGCTGAAATCCGAGAATTTCAGGATGATTATGAACAGTCTTCGGCCTTTAATCGGCAGAGAGGATTGACTGGAATTTCCTTGCCGCATGGTGTGACAGCCCGTGGTGGGTTTAACCGTTTTACGCCATTTTCCCTGGTTGTTGAAGATCGCAAACCGGTATTATATAATGAAGAGACTCGCATTGGAGAGGTCTCTTTTCACAAGGCTCATCCTGTTACAAAGGAGTTGCTTAGGGATGGTGAAAAATTCAGGCATGTTGCCAATGTCAGCCAGGAGGGTGGTATAAGTGTTGCCTATAGCAATGAATGCTCCTTGAAAGATAAAGGTGAAGACTGTCTTTTCTGCTCAATCAATGAACGGGCAAAAGATGGCGTTCTGAACAAGGTGCTCATCAAATCCCCCAAACAGGTTGCTGAGGCTTATCATCTTGCTCGTCAGGCCGGAGTGGGAACCCATTTTAGAATTACCGGCGGTTTTGTGCCTGAACGCCGTGAGCAGGAGTACTATCTTGATGTTGCCGATGCGATCAGGGAGCGTTATGACTCTTTTTATGGTGTCGGTATTATCGGTGCCCCTTCGGATTTTTCTGTGCTTCATAAGTACAAGGAGGCTGGATTTGACAATATCTCTCACAATTTAGAGGTTTGGGATCGGAATCTTTTTGCTGCTATCTGCCCAGGAAAAGAAAAGCGCAATGGCGGTTGGCAGCATTGGGTTGATTCTCTTGAATATGCAGTGGATATTTTTGGAAAAGGCAACGTTCATACTAATGTTGTCGGTGGACTGGCACCGTTAGATTCAACCCTTGAAGGAATTGAATATCTTGCATCGAAAGGAATTATTTGCCATTTCAGCGCTTTCCGTCCAGAAAAAGGGACACCTCTGGCCGGATATCGCAGCCCGGAGGCGTCATGGCATTGGGATCTGCTTGATAAGGGAACAGAGATTTTCCACCGATATGGCTTCAATACTCTTCAGCTCTATAGCGGACCAGCGTCAGCGCCCTATCACGGTCAGGTTTTTCAGATTAAGTATGGTGAATTTGAGGGAGACACACTGGCTCAGTGGAAGTTTCCGTCACTGGATTAATTTTTTTTTTTCAATACTTCACAAGGGGAGTGGGCGTAATGGTTATCGCAGAACAGGAAATAATCAGCGAAACGAAGATTGCTAAACATGACAAAAATGCTGTAAAGCAGATTCTGCTTGATGAAGCGAAACTAGGATTGTTGCTTACAGAAAAAGGAATCAATTACAGTAGTGAAGAGATAAAAAAGTTTCAGGATCAGTTTGAACAGACTTCCGCTTATCATCGTCATAAAGGGGTTACAAATTTAACGCTGCCAAATGGCTTTAATGCTCGATATTTGAGTGGTTTCAGCCGATATACTCCCTATTCGCTTGTTGTTGAAGATGGTGGGGTTGTGTTATATGATGACGGTAAACGTCTTGGATTTGTCACGTTTCCCGTGACTCACCCTATAACAGAGCAGTTGCTGAGTAACGGCGAGAAGTTCCGTCACATTGCCAATGTCAGCGAGGAAGGCGGCATCAGTGTGGCCTACAGTTCCGAATGTTCACTGAAAGACAGGGGTGAAGATTGCTTGTTCTGCTCAATCAATGAACGGGCAAAAGATGGCGTTCTGAACAAGGTGCTCATCAAATCCCCCAAACAGGTTGCTGAGGCATATCATCTTGCTCGTCAGGCCGGAGTGGGGAATTTCTTTCGTCTTACCGGAGGGTTTGTTCCTGAGCGAAGGGAGCTTGAGTACTACATTGATGTAGCTGAAGCCATAAATGAACGCTACAGCTCTTTTTACGGGGTAGGTATTATTGGCGCTCCGGCAGACTTTTCAGTTTTACCCAAATATAAAGAAGCTGGATTTACCAATATCTCTCACAATATGGAGGTCTGGGACAAGAATATTTTTGCGGCTATCTGCCCCGGTAAGGAAAAACGCAATTTCGGTTGGCAGCATTGGGTTGACTCTCTTGAATATGCAGTTGATATCTTCGGCAAAGGCAATGTACACTCAAATATTGTCGGTGGTCTGGCGCCCCTGGACTCAACTCTGGAGGGCATTGAGTATCTGGCATCAAAAGGTATAGTCTGCCATTTCAGTGTTTTTCATCCTGAAAAAGGGACACCACTGGAAGGATATCGTAGTCCCGAAGCGTCATGGCACTGGGAACTGCTTGACAAGGCAACTGATATTTTTATCCATTATGGTTTTACGACACTGCAGATGTATAGCGGTCCTGCTTCCGGCCCGCATAGTGGCCAAGTGTTTCAAATAAAAAAAGGTGAATTTGAAGGGGACAGACTTGCTCAATATAAATATCCATCTCTTGATTGAATCCTTATTTGATAATCCATTTACGGTATACAATATCCCTTATCGAGGGGATTTAGATAGTTCATTTAATTGCTGATATTATCATCACTGTAAAAGTTCATTATACGGAGAGCAGTTTTTTTAGCGAATACTCAAGTGTAGCAGTTATGAGTTTTACTCATTTATTAATTACATGCTGTTGCTGCCATATGTAAGTGACAGGAAAAGACATCAACATTTTCGCCCTTATGTAAAACACTTGATTGCATAAACAAGTTTATAAGGAAGTCGATTCTTGCTGTCAGAGGATCGGCTTTTTGTTTTTAAGGAATTCGTAGGCATTTATTTCATGTCTCACAAAGAAGATATACGGTATGACTCATGCAGTACAAAATAATAAAGCACTGAAAGAAGCGCTTTATAAAGAATTGGAACTTCAGCTTGATCTCTCTATTCAGGGAATTAGTGTTGATGCTGATGAAATCAGCAAACTGAACAGTGATTACGGTCATACACTTTCCATAGTATCAGATGCCTACCCATTGGCATATAACTTCGTGGATGGAAAAATAAAAGGTCCGGGTTTTGATACAGGTTTTCGTAAACAAAATGACTCGATCTATGGACTGGAAGCCGAAGAGGGGAAGCCAGTTATTTATAAATACGGAAAAAATAAAACCAGAATCGGGCAGATTGAGTTTCGTAACGAAACACGCCACCCATTGCTTGATTTGACCACCCGTGACGGAGTACCATTCCATACCATTGCCACTGTGCGCCAAGACGGTCAGGTTCACGTTAATTATAGTCAGGAATGTGTTCTTAAGGATAAAGGAGAAGACTGTTATTTCTGCAATTACAGTGTTAGAAATGCAACCTTGAAAACACCGAAACAAGTTGGTGAAGTTTTCTCAACACTTTATGAAGCTGGAGTTGGAAAGCATCTCAACTTAACCAGCGGTTTTTTATATGAGCGTAAAGAGCTTGATTATTACCTGGATGTTGCTGAAGAAATTCAAAGCCGTACAGGACTTAAAGAGTTCAGGGCAACAGCGGTTGTCGGTGCACCGCTCGATTTCAGCGTCATCGATAAATACAAAGAGGCCGGTTATTTCAGTATCAGGATGAATGTTGAGATCTGGGATCAAAATATCTGGAATACTATCTGCCCTGGAAAACGTAAACACTGTGGTGGCTGGGATAATTGGGTAAAGGCGTTGGAATATGCTGTAGATGTTTTTGGTAAAGGTCGGGTAGCATCGAACATTGTTGGGGGGATTGAACCGAAAAACTCAATTCTAGAGGGAATTGAATACAAAGCTTCCAAAGGAATTATTGGATCTGCATCAACTTGGCGGGCAGTAGCCGGTTCGGTGCTTGAAGGGCATCGTTCACCTGAAACATCGTGGCATTTTGACTTGCAGCAGAAGATTGCCGGCATTTATAAGCGCTATGGATTTTCTTTTTCAGACCTCCATAATGTTAGTCCTACAGCAGGTCTTGCCGTTACCATTTTTCAGATTGATCAAGGAGATTTTGATGATAATGGGCTAAGGCCATGGCAATATCCCTGATTGTCAACCTTAAGCATACAGAACTACGGAAGTTAGCAGTCAACTTTATAGAAATAAATAACATAAGGGGAGAAAAAATAATGAGCCAGTCTGACGACAAGACCGAAATCCTGAAATACATTCTGGAAACGAAATATGCACTGCTGAACTATGTGCGAAGTGATCAGAGCCCTATATCCAGAACGATAGGAAGCTTCGCACCGGATGGAGAGGACCTCTATTTCTCCACAGGCAAAGAGAGTTCAAAAGTGCGTGAAATTGCAAAAAACAATCGGGTGTCATTTTTCTTTGAACATGACAATCAGGCTCCTGAAAGCTGGAAGAGCCTTCTTTTGATCGGTAATGCAGAGCTGGTGAGTCTTGGTTCAACTGATTATGATAAAGCGGTAGAACGTCTTGGCGCAAAAAGTCCCCGTTTCAGAGAACGAATCGCAAAAGGTGATTTGGCGAGTGCTGCTATATACCGGATCAAGACAAGTGAATTCGAATATCTTGATCGAAGCAAAGGAAACGGTCCACTCCGGAAAATTGTCGTGAGTCAGTTATGAAAAACGGTATGACAGTAGAAGCACCTGAAGCCAGTACTCTGCAGAGATTTGTACAGTCAGGAGTCGCCACTCCTGGAAATGGAGAATTGGGCAATGTTGCAAAGTCCCACATCGAGGTGCAGAAAACGGTACAATATCCGGATAACCGCCCGGTAAAGCTGTCCATCAAAAATCTTGTTGTAGGTTACCTCGACAATCAGAGCGGTCAAACCACTGTAGCCGTTGACAAAGTCTCACTTGACGTTCGGGAAGGAGAATTTGTTTCTATTGTAGGGCTATCCGGTTGCGGTAAGTCAACCTTTTTGAATGCTATAGCAGGCCTGGTCAAACACCAGTATGGTGAAATAAGAGTCAATGACCGTCTTGTGAATGGACCGGGGAAGGATAGAGCGGTAGTATTTCAGAAAGCGTCACTTCTGCCTTGGAGAAAGGTAGGCCGTAATATCACGTATGGACTTGAACTTAGCGGCATGAAACCGGCCGAGGCAAGAGAAAAGGCAAGCTACTTTGTGAACCTGATCCGCCTGAACGGATTTGAGCATCACTATCCGCACCAATTGTCTGGAGGAATGCAGCAGCGGGTTAATCTGGCACGTGCCTTAGCTTGCGATCCCGAAGTGCTGCTTTTGGATGAACCGTTTGCCGCTCTTGATGCCATTACCCGTGAGCTTATGCAGAATGAGCTGTTGGAGTTATGTGAAAAGGTCGGTAAGACAGTTGTTATGGTCACTCATCAGATCGATGAAGCGCTGTTACTTTCAGATCGCGTCATTATTTTTTCCTCCCGTCCAGCCAATATCCTTGATGATATCCGAGTACCCTTTCCTCATCCCCGTAAAGGTCATATCAAGGATTCCGAAGAGTTCCGGAGCCTGATGAGTCAGGTTTGGAAAATCATTGAAGGTAACGCAAACATTGGGGGTGGGATATGAGAAAAGTGACGGTATTTCCGAAATCGAAGGTGGCAAAAAGGCAGAAAATCATCAGCTTTTTGCTCGGATCAAGTGTCATTGTCTTTTTCCTGATTGCCTGGGAACTTCTATTCCAATTGAAACTTGTCAATCCCCTCTTTATTAGTGCTCCGTCCAGAGTGGTCCTTGCCGAAATTGCAATCATCCAGGACGGCACGTTACTAAAGCATTTTATTGTAAGTGCTAAAGAATTTGGGTTTGGGTATTTAGCTGCAATTATTTTTGGTTTTCCTTTTGGGATCATGTTGGGATGGTTCAAACTCCTTAAAGCATCATTTGGCCCTTTTATTGCGGCATTGCAGGCCACACCCCGTATTGCATTGATGCCACTCTTTATTATCTGGTTTGGACTCGGTATTACGGCTAAAATTGTTGTTGTACTGATGAGTGCCATTTTTCCACTGATTGTTAATCTTCAGGTCGCCATGAGTACGATTGATCCAGATCTGGTCCATGTTGCACGCGCATACGGTGCTGGTCGCTGGCAGATATTTCGGAGTATTGCGTTACCAACCTCTTTACCATTTCTGATCACTGGACTACGTCTTGCCGCAGGGCGTGGACTGCTCGGGGTAATTGTCGCTGAGGTGTTTGGCGGATCGGAAGGTATTGGTTACATGATTGAGTATGCAGGCTCCACATTCCAGACTGACAAGGTATTTGCTGGTGTGTTGGTTGTGGCGATAATTGGAATTTCACTTGATGTGACGCTTGATCGTGTTGGCCGTCATTTCGACAGATGGCGTTCAGATAGTGCTGTTCATTGAAATTATAAATACAAACATAAGAAGGAGTGTCACTGTCATGTTGATTGGAAACAAAATAAAAATTATATCGCTGTTTTTTCTTTCCGTTCTTGTGACGGCCTGTGCCAAGAACGCTGAGAAATCGTCCGAGCAGGGCAAGCAGTCTAAAACTGTTGTCAGATTTGCCACTAACGCAGGGAACCTTCCCATAAACTTTGGAATCCAAAAAGGTTATTTCGCAAAAGAAGGAATTGATCTTAAGGTCGTAACCATTTCAGGAGGCGTTGAGGCTGTGACAGCTGCAGCTGCGGGTGAGGCCGATTTAGGTGGCATGGGTTCTCCTATTCTTGTTGGCGCTGTTGCAGGTGTACCTATTACCATTATTGCTTCTCCGCCAGCTTCAGGTCAGCATTTTGTTCTGGTTTCAAAACCTGGATACAAGAGCTTTGCTGAATTGAAAGGAAAGCCGGTAAGCCCTGGCTCTCCAGGTCAGGGGACGATTCAGGCTTTCAATGTTATAGCGAAGGCCAAGGGCTTCAAACCTTCTGATTTTCAGTATGTCAATGCCGGCACCAGCGGAAATGCATTGGCCGCATTGCAGTCAGGGAAAGTAGAAGCAGTCATTACATCGGAAATTGTCGGGATTAAGGCAGAACTTGAAGGGTTTGGCAAAATCCTGGAGTCCGCTTCAGATTACTTTGGGCACTACCAGCACTCGTTCATTTTTGCAACGAAGAGCTTCATCAGTGAAAAACCAGAAACCGTCAGAGGATTTTTAGCTGCTTATCGCAAGACCGTTGATTATCTCCAAGCCCATCCTGATGAGGCCATTGAATTCGCTGTCAAGGAGTTGCATCAGGATGAGATCCCTTATAAAAAGGTTTATGCAAAAGAGATCCCTACGTGGGATACAAGTGGACGTATTGATTTTGCGGGAACTCAGCACGCTCTTGAAATTCTTAAAGATCTAGGCGATATAGATCCGAAATCTCAGGTTACTGCTCATCAGATTGTCGATGAGCAGTTTCTTCCAAAATAAGGTAGGAATACAAATATCATGTCCGGATTACGGATTGTCGGTTCTCATATCAGGAACCATTGGCTAGCCTATTTTGCTGGTATCAGCATGGTCGCTTCTGGCAGCCTTTTTGCGGCACAGATTCCACGTTTGATAGGACGCGTTACAGACAGCTTGCGTAATGGTACTCTTGGTACTTCTGAAATGGCTGGTTATGTGGGTTTGATCATTTTGATTGGTGTCGTTCGGGTTGGTACAGGCTGGGGAGGACGCGTGATTGTCCATCATAAGGGACGCGAACTTACCTATAACTTGCGAAAACAGTTATTTGAAAAATGGGGAACCCTTTCACCTTCATACTATCATCGGCATAGTGTGGGTGATATGATTTCCCATGCGTTAAGTGATGTGGAGGTTGTGCGTGAACTGGTTTCTCAAGGAATCAATCAGGCGGTAAGCGGTCTTGCCATGCTGCTCGGAGCAGCATATCTGATGGCCGTGCATGTGGATTGGAGGTTGACGCTTGCAGGTCTTGGCCCACTTCTGCTTATTCCCCTGCTTGTCAAGTGGCTTGGGCCCCAGATCAGAGTTCAGTCTCAACGCTCCCAGGAGGCGCTTGGTGCTATGGCACAGACCACAGAGGAGGTCATCGGAGGTATTCGCGCTGTTAAAGCCTTTGGTACAGAGCATGTTGTTATCAGCCGTTTTGAAAACAGAGTTGATACGATCGTGGAGGAAAAGATGCGGTTTGTGCGTCTTTCCGCATTGTTTGCTGCACTGGTTCCCCTCATGGTTAATTTTGGGTTTGTTTTTGTGCTTGGATATGGCGGTTATTTGCTGACCATGAAAACAATTTCTCTTGGCGATTTTGTTGCTTTCACCCTTTATGTGACATTGTTGCGCCAGCCGTTAGAGCAATTGGGTAATGTCCTTAACATCGTTCAACGCTCGATTGCCTCCTTGAACAGGATAGATGAACTTCTTCATGTTATTTCCGATGTACTCGACAGAAAAGACCAATTATTAGACCGTCCATTGCAGGGTGCTCTTGAAGTTAAAGGTCTGACCTTTCGCTATGCAGGTGTCAATAATGATGTGCTGACCGATGTATCGTTTACGGTCAAGCCAGGCCAGACACTTGGTATTATCGGGGCTATGGGAAGTGGAAAATCCACTTTGGCCGATCTTCTTCTTCGTTTGTATGATCCCCCTGAAGGGAGCGTTTTTATTGATGGTGAGGATATTCTGAACTATCCTCTTGCACGCCTCAGGGACGGCATCGCTTATGTGCCGCAGGATGGCTTTCTCTTTTCCACGACAGTGCTTGAGAATATTGGTTTTTCAGATGAATATCCAGATCGCGAAAAGGCAGAGCACTGTGCAAAAATTACAGCAGTTGATGAAAATATCCAATGTTTTCCCGAAAAGTATGATACGGAGATTGGGGAAAGGGGAGTGAGGCTTTCTGGTGGTCAGAAGCAGCGTATAGCAATTGCTCGTATGATTTACAAGAATGCGCCGTTCCAGATTATGGATGACTCTTTGAGTGCAGTTGATACACGTACAGAACGCCGAATTTTACTCAATCTTCGTGACTTGTCAACCTCTTTTTCTGCCTCTGAAAGGGGAGATGCAAAGGCCACTATCATTATTTCTCACCGCTTGAGTGCTGTTCAGCATGCTGATGAAATAGTGGTGTTTGAAGATGGTCGCATAGTCGAACGGGGAAATCATGCCGAATTAATGTCCCAGAGCGGGATATATGCTGAGTTATGGTTTATGCAGGCTGGTCTTGGTGATGAAAGTGACGCACAGCGACAACTGGATACTTCTGAGCCGAATCTTGATGTTGAGATGGAGGCCCTTGAAGCAGGCAGAATGGAGGAGGTTTTATGAACGTGCAATCACAAACCAAGGGTGCATTAAAGACACTGTTTCCTTATATCAAATCGCATCGAAAGAGGCTGGCGCTAGTCTGTACTTTGGTGGTAGCAGTGGTAGTCATTGATCTGGTGCAGCCGTGGCTGGTCAAAGAGGCAATTGATCGTTACGTGACAGTCTCGCGTCCGGATTCCGGGGCGATTTTGTTTATGGCATTGAGCTATCTTGGTTTAGTACTTTTTGCATTTGGACTGACCTATTATCAGGACATCGTTTTGCAACAGATTGGGCTGTCGATTGTGCGATCAATTCGAATTGATCTCTTCAAGCACATTCAACGGCTTGCCTTGAGATACTTCGATCAAAACAGTCCGGGACGTATCATAACAAATGTGGTCAGCGATACCGAAGCGCTCAATAACTTTTTTACCCAGTTCTTGGCCAATTCGCTTCGAGGTACTTTTTCTCTGCTGCTGATCATGTTTTTTATGCTGCGGTTGAACGTTGTCATAGCGCTTTATTGCTTTCTTCTGGTTCCGCCGGTAGTTTTTTTGGCCTTTTATTTTCAAAGTAAAATTCGAACGATCAACACCGAAGTTCGTCATCGGCTAGGCGTGCTTATCGGATTTTTGGCTGAGAATCTGAGCGGTATGGCAATTGTTCAGATTTTTCATCAGGAGGAAAAGCAAAGAAAACTTTTGGAGGAACGCAATAAAGCTCTGCTTGAATGGACTATTCGGGAAAACAGGTGGTTCCTGCTCTTTTTTAATATTACAGAGCTTTTGGGTGATTTATCGATTGCTGCTCTTATCTGGTTTGGTGGGAAAGGGGTGATTGGCGGAACAATATCTTTTGGTGTTTTGTATGCTTTCATAGGCTATATCCGCCGTTTTTTTCAGCCGATCAATACGATATCACAGCAGATGAACACGCTCCAGTCTTCCATTGTTGCCTCTGATCGTATCAGTCGCACTCTCCAGGAAATCCCTGATATCAAAGAAGTTGTCGGTGCTAAAGCACCGGAGGTAGCTGGTCTTATTATGCTTGACGGTGTCTCTCTTGCCTATCGTCCCGGTCATCTTGTGCTGAACGATATTCATATGAAAATTCATCCGGGAGAGCGTGTTGGGTTTGTAGGCGCTACTGGAGCAGGTAAAACCTCTATCATGAATTTAGTTACCAGGTTTTATGATGTAACCTCAGGCGCTTTGATTATCGATGGAAAAGATATTCGTGAGTGGCCTTTGGATGTTCTTCGCCGTTCAATAGGTATTGTTCAGCAGGATGTCACACTTTTTTCCGGCACTATTATTGATAACATCCGTTTTTTCCAGGCTGAGATCTCTGAAGAGCGGGTCAAGGAGGCTTGCAGGTTGGTAGGAGCTGAACCATTTATTCTGCGCCAATCCTTGGGGTATGCTACCATTCTTTCAGAGCGGGCCAGCACCCTTTCAGCGGGCGAGCGGCAACTGCTCTCCTTTGCACGTGTCCTGATATTTGATCCGCGCATCCTGATTCTTGATGAAGCAACTGCCAGTCTTGATTCTCGAACCGAAGAGGTTCTTCAGAAAGCGATTCACCGCGTATCAGCAGGTCGTACACTGCTCGTTATTGCCCATCGACTGTCGACAGTACAGCAGATGGATACTATTTGTGTCTTGGATAAAGGGAAAATTGTGGAGATGGGCTCTCCGGGTGAACTGATCAGTCAGCAGGGCCACTATTGGCGTCTGCATCAAGCAGGAATGCTGCTTGAGGAAGTTGCCTAGAAATAACAAACGGGAGTTGGTGAAATGTCATTTGCATTACGTAAAAAGGCTGCTGAAACTGATCTTGATAGAGTAGCAGCTCGCTATCCTGATGTGCCTCGTCTGATTATTCTTAAAACTGATGTACAGCGTCGTGGTGTCTTTTATACTGATGGGGCTCTCGAACTTCTAGATGATGCTCTGCATCAGACAACAGGGACTCATATCTTCGGCGCTCGTGATGGCAAAACTGCGGTGCGTCCTGAGTCTTTGCTCTTGCGTGATGGAACATCGATCATTACGACACCTACCCCTTTGGAAGATGCTCCTTATATCGTGGATGTACTGGATGGTGAGCCGTGGCTTTTCGACAATGGAGTCCCGGTTGAACCAGTTGATTATTGGCCAGCACCGGCATATTATGCAAAGAACAGTCGCTCAGGCGTGCCGATGAAACACATCGTCAGTGCTCGTCCCCAGCGCCTCAATATATTTCCATATCGTTACTGCACTTTCTGGAATAATGACAAAGGTTGTGCCTTTTGTGATATGGTTGTTCAGCTCAAAAAGGGGCGCGATATCCTGAAGATTCCGGCAAAATTGGATCCTCTCGAGGTCGGAGAGGTGATCGGTGAAGCATTGAAAGAACAAGGACGGTTTTCGACTATTTTTTTGACCTCTGGCTCAATAACTAGTGGCGTTCGTCCTTTTGATGATGAGGTGGATTATTTTATAGCCCTTCTGAAAGAGGTTGGCAAAAACTTCCGTACCAAAAAGTATCCTAGCCAGATGATTGGAACGGCATTTGAGAAAGAACAGTTGCAAAGGCTCTACGCTGAAACTGGGTTGACCAGTTATACATCTGATATTGAGGTGTTGGATGAGAATTTGTTCAACCGTTATTGTCCAGGCAAAACAGAGTGGATTGGTTATAAAGAGTGGAAACGGCGTTTAGTTGATGCTGTTGAAATATTTGGCTATGGTCGGGTCAACACTGGTCTTGTGGCTGGCATTGAACTGGCTGGACCGCATGGATGTGATAGTGAGGATATTGCTTTGGAGCGAACCCTCTCAGAAGCTGAGGATTTGGCTCGTCAGGGTGTCAGCACAGTGTTCATCGTCTGGTCGCCTCGCCCGGGAACACCTTTGGGTATATATAAAAATGCCTCCCTCGATTATTACATTCGTCTTGCCCGGGGACTGCATCAACTGAGAGTCAAGTACCGCCTTCCAATTGATCATGACAGTTATCGAAATTGTGGAAACCATCCTGACACGGATCTGTCAAGGGTTCTGCCCTTATGGGAGAACGAGATATGAAGGGTGAATTTCAATACCAGATCGGTAAACTTCTGGCTGCTCAAGGAACCATTGCCACCATTGCAACTCTTGATGAAAATGGCGCTCCTCATTGCGTTCCGACCCCTTTTTTACAACTCGATGAGAGAGGACGGATTGTGCATCTTGAACTTCTTGAAACCTCTTCTACCCATCGCAATCTGCTTGGAAGCATCTGGTTTGAGCGTCCGGTTTCCGTTACTCTCTGTGGTCGGGATGGAGAGGTGCTTGTGATTTCAGGTAGAGCATATAAAGCGCTTGTCTCCGGACCCCTTTTCTGCTCGTTTTATCGTGAAGTACGCTCCCGGATGGGTGATGCCGATCTGGCTGCCGTCTGGTTGATAGAACCACTGAAAATTCGTGACGAGACATATCAGGTACGTAAAGTTATAGAGGAGGCATCCCATCCTTTTTATTCCCATTTGGACAGACTTGTGATAAAAGAAGACAGTATTTGAGTCATTCCGATAAAAATATTTAGCTGTTGTTGTTGAGCTAGCTTTTTTATGGTATGAGATATGCCGTTAAGAGGGGATTTATAAACTCGATTTTCTTCTTTATCTACTATAGACAAAGGAAGTGTCTTTTTAGAAGGCATAGAAAATATTGTGTATACACCTCTATATCATTGAGTTTTATGTCACATAGTTGTTGTTTAGGTATTTCGAATCAATTGACATTTAAATTTCCTTCTTGATATAGGGGCTGATTAATACAAAAAAATTAATAGGAAAGCCGTTTTTTGTCAGAAAACCGGCTTTTTGTTTTTCAGGAATATCATTGCACATCTCTCTGAAATTGAGGTTGATGATATATTTGTTGAACATGTTCAAGAAGTTAGTAAGGGTTGATGAAGGTTAATTATCTAAGGATTAAATCAAATAATTAATTATGAGTAATCTTAAAGAAATATTGTACAGAGAGCTTGAATTAAAGAATGCAACTACTATTGAGGGAATAAGTTTTGATCCAAAAATTTTTAAAAATCTGGATCTTGGAGGGCGTTATCGGGAAGTAGTTCATGCTTGTTTCGAGATGGCCTATGAAACACATGTAGGTATAGCATTTCCTACTGGATTTTATTCCCCGACGGGTTTGACATATGATCTCAGATGGGATCGTCGGTCATCATACTCTCTCGTGTATGAGGGTGGCGCTTACTATCTGGCTCATAATGGTGAGAATATTTTTCCTGTTGAATTTCTTGAGCGACCGGATTTTTACAAAATAAAAACTTCCGATGGGACCAGCATGCACACCATCGCGCGTTATAATTGCGACGGCATCATATCGATTGCCTATAGTAATGAGTGTGCCCTTAAGGAAACTGGACAGGACTGTAAATTTTGCAACATAAACGCCACAAGGGAAACCTATGCCGAGGCGGAGGGTATAAGCTGGAAATATCCACAGCAGATTGGGGAGACTGTTGCCGCAGCATATCGTGAGGGGGCCAGTCACCTTAACCTGACCGGTGGATTTGTGGCGGAACGTCGGGAAGTGGAGTATTATCTCGATGTAGCTGATGCCATCAAGGAAAAAACTGGTTTGGAAGATTTTAATGGGACCGCTGTTATTGGTGCTCCTCATGACCTGAGTGTTATAGACAAGTATAAGGAGGCTGGCTATCGTACTGTTGCCACGAACATTGAAGTCTGGGACAAAAATATTTTCAAGGCTATTTGTCCAGGTAAGGATTTGCAATGCGGTGGATGGCAACATTGGGTCGAGACATTGGAATATGAGGTGCATGTTTTTGGTCGAGGCCGGGTGCGTTCAAATATCGTTGCAGGCCTTGAGCCAAAGGAATCAATACTTGAAGGGGTTGAATATCTGGCATCAAAGGGTGTTATTTGCCACGCCGGGAGCTGGATTCCTAATCCTGGATCTGCGTTGCAGGGGCATCGTACGCCAGAATCGGCTTGGCATTTTGATCTCCATCAAAAAGTTGCAGCAATCTACAGAAAGTATGGCTTTACATACGATCAGCTTTTTGACACCTCCAACAATTCAGTGAGTATAGTCCATGATATTTATAAAATCGAAGATGAAACGCTTCCAATTTTCAAGAGCAAGGTGGCATAGCAAACGTGACTCCCCACAACGGTCATAGGTTTTATTCAGAAGAAGATGAGATAAAGCCTGTTAATGGTCATGACGGAACGGGTATCAGCGGACTCATAAAGTATTACTAACAAGGATCATTAAGATGAGTATAAAACAAGGCAAACATATTGCCATTTATGGCAAGGGCGGAATTGGAAAATCGACAACAACATCAAACATCAGTGCAGCTCTTGCCGATGCAGGCTACCGGGTTATCCAGATTGGTTGCGACCCCAAGAGCGATTCAACGACAATTCTGAGAGGGGGGAATGATCTTCCAACTGTACTTGATACGCTGCGTGAGCAGAGTAAGGTAAGACTTGAAGATATCTCTGCTGTCGGTTTTGGAGGTGTTCTTTGCATTGAGGCAGGTGGTCCGGTTCCAGGAGTCGGGTGTGCTGGTCGAGGAATTAATGCTGCAGTGGAACTGCTTCAGGAATTGCACGTTTTTGATGAGTTCAAGCCTGATTTTGTGCTCTACGATGTTCTTGGAGATGTCGTTTGCGGGGGATTTGCAGTACCGATTCGCGATGGCCTTGCTGATCGAGCTTTTGTGGTGAGTTCGTCGGATTTTATGTCAATTTTTGCTGCAAACAACCTTTTTAAGGCGGTTAACAAATATGCGCCTTCCGGAGGAGCGCGTCTTGGCGGCATTATTGCGAACAGCATTCTTGCCGCTTATGCACCTGCGCTCATCGATGATTTTGCCGGAAAGACAGGGACCCATGTGATCGGTTATGTTCCTCGTTCTTTAGTTGTCGCACAGAGTGAATTGTATGGCAAAACTGTCATTGAGGCAGCCCCACAATCCGAACAGGCTCAGGTCTACAGGAACCTGGCGAAATACATTGACGAGAATGATGACTCGGTTATACCAAAACCACTCAATTCACCTGAACTGAAGAAATGGGCACGAGAGTGGGGAGACAGGATATTTGAGGTTGAAACTGGTGTTGTGCACGAAATGGCATCGATTTAATTGATGCTTTAACAGACCGAAACATCTGAACATTATTATGAGTCCATTACGTGCAAAAGCGCCTCGCAGCAGGGAAAAGCGCCTCGACACTCTCGGAGCCTGGTTTGGCAAGGTTTCTGTTGCTTCTAAAGAATTTGCCGGCGATGAAATTGCCCAGCGCATCAGAACCTTTGCACAAAGTAGTAACGATGATCTTCTTTATGCGTTGCGCATTCTCTCAGGGATACGAAACAGTGTCACTATTATTCATGGTCCGCGCGGTTGTGCTGCAGCAGGACTTTATCACACCGCAATTGGTAGCAATACCCGCTGGATTGTTACCGATCTTGACGAGCGCGATACAATTATGGGGGCAGATATCAAATTGCGTAAAAGTATTTTAGCATTGTATCATCGATATCATCCCTCTGTTGTATTCATTGTCGGTAATCCGGTGATCGCAATTAATAATGATGACATTCAGTCCGTTGTCGAGGAGTTGCATGAGGAGCTTGAACTGCCGATCGTGCCTGTTTATGTGACGGGATTTTCCTCTCAAAATGCTGTTTCCGGATATGACACGGCCTTACACTCCTTGCTGAAGTATCTTTCAGGAAACACTTCGACAGCGACAAAAAATGAGACGCTCAATCTTCTTTCGGTAGCAGAACATCCTCTGGACAGAAAAGAGGCTGTGGATCTATTAGATATCTTTGGCCACGAATTGATCATCATTCCAGATGATTCCGCGATTGATGTGTTCAAATCAGCAGTTGCTGCAAAAGCCTCTATTCTATTATCCCCTGATGCGCCGGAGTACCTTGGGGTAATACTTCAGGAAAAATATGATGTACCGCTTATCGATGTTTCACGCCCTGTTGGTGTTGAGGGAACAGGTCGCTGGCTTAAGTCTATTGGGGCCTTTCTTGGAAAGGAAAATGTTGCCAATGAACTCCATACTCGCAAAGCTGCAGAAACAGCTCGTCAAATAGGTGGTTTTTCTCTAAAAGGGCTCAAGGTCTACATATCATTATCGTCGGCCAACGCTTTCAGTGTGCTTGATCTTGTCGAAGAGCTGGGCGGAGAAGTTACAGGACTTACCATTACACACCTTGATAGATTACATATTCGCCAGCTTGATGAGCTGACTATACGGACTCCGTCCCTTCAAATTCATGTTTCGGATGGTCAGGCTTTTGAAGAAATTTCGATTCTCCGCAAACTCTTACCCGACCTGTATCTGGGCGATTCTACCCATCTTGGTCAGGTTGCCCGTCTTGGTATTCCTGTGGTCTCTTTAGAGTCGCTAGCGTTTGTGGGTTACAGCGGTGTTGTTCGTCTGGTTCGACGTATCAAAAGTGCACTGGCAAACGGCTCTTATGAGCTTTCATTGGCAAAGGTTAATTCGCCCTATCAGGAGGCATGGTTTCGTCGCAGTCACAACTGGCATATCAAGCAGGAGGTCAAATAGAATGTCGCATCATTTGGAAAAATCACGTAACTCATGCGCTTTGCACGGAGCATTACAGCTTTTTGAAGCGATAGATGCCGTTGTTCCTGTTATTCACAGCACTTCGGGATGTGGTGTACAGCATTACCTGGGAGTAACACGGTTGTCAGGAGGAAACGATACTTTTGGCAGTCCGCCTGTTTCATCCAGCAATATCACTCAAAAACATGTAGTGTTTGGTGGAGGTTCACGTTTGCGTGAACAGCTCAAAAACACCGTGAAGGTGGTTCAGGGTGACCTCTATGCCATCGTTACCGGGTGCTCGACTGAAATGGTTGGTGATGATATACCTGCGATGGCCAGGGAAGGCCGTGATCAAGACTGGCCGGTCATATTCGCTAATACTCCTGGATTTAGTGGCGATGTCCATCAGGGATACCATTTGGCTGTTAAAGCATTGATTGAGCAGTTGCCTGATATCGTTAAAACCCAGGAAGTGATTCCTGCTGGACTGGTCAATATTTGGGGCATTATTCCGAATCAGGATCCGTTTTGGCGAGGTAACCTCCAGGAGTTGGGACGCTTGCTGGAAGGGGTCGGTCTGATTCCGAATCTTCTGCTTGGGCGCGACCAAAGTATCGCTTCCTGGAAACAGGTTCCTGGAGCCGTTCTTAATCTGGTTATCTCTCCGTGGGGAAAACTTCCGGCTCAACTTCTTGAAGAGCGCTATACCATTCCATCGATTACTTTAGACGGACTTCCTGTTGGCACTTCTGCATCAATATTGCTTCGCCGTCTGACAGAGCAACTTGAGCTTGACCCGATTCGGACAGAAAAGTTTATAACTCGAGAGGAATCGCTTTTGAACTATCAGCTTGCTCGTCTGGCAGACACGTATTACCGTGCAGGGTTTCAGAGAGAATTTGCGCTGGTGGGTGAAAGTGCTCAAGTGATTGGTATCGGGGAGTTTCTTGTCAAGAGTTTCGGCATGTTGCCAGGCACGCTTGTGATTACGGATAATCCTCCTGAATCCATACGGGAGGAAGTGGCTGGCCGTCTTGCAACGATTCTTCCTGGATACGACACCGTTGTGATATTTAGTGAAGATCAATCGGAGATAACTGATGTTGTCAGAGCCGGTGACCCTGGACTCATATTGGGAAGCAGCCTCGAACAGGAGGTGGCAGTGGAGTTGGGAGTTCCTTTTCTTGCACTCTCTTTTCCGCTGTTTGATCGTATTGTGCTTGAACGGGCTTATGCTGGCTACCGTGGTGCAGCTACCCTTCTTGAGGATATGGGAAGTGCTATTCTTTCTTGCAGTAATTACATAAACGAGGCCTCATAATGGAATCGGTATGGACATTATAAAAGCAAAAAACCTGCATAAGAAATTTAAGCTGAAGCACGGTCAGGAGGTGAATAATAACGGCATTATATCCAATGAAATTGATGCTCTGAGCGGGTTTGACCTGAATATTAAAAAAGGTGAATTCCTCGTACTTGTAGGACCGAGTGGAAGCGGTAAATCAGTATTTCTTGATTTAGTTGGCGGGTTAAGTACCCCGACGAGTGGGGTCGTTTATCTTGACGACAAACCTGTTGAGGCTCCAAGTGCTAAGACAGGGTATGTTTTCCAGCAGTATGCGCTTTTCCCTTGGAGAACTGCTCTTTCGAATATTGAAGTCGGGCTTGAATCACGTGGAGTTCCCAAAGAGGAGCGGGTTAAGATAGGGCGGGAGTTGTTGTCTCTGTTTGGCCTTTCTGATTTTGAAGACCGGTTTCCTTATCAGCTTTCAGGAGGAATGCAGCAGAGAGTAGCCATTGCAAGAGCGCTTGCAACAAAACCAGAAGTCTTGCTGATGGACGAGCCGTTTGCTGCGCTTGATGCTCAGACAAGAGAAATACTTCAGAACGAACTTATCAGGATATGGGAGGGCACCGAAACAACAGTGATTTTCGTTACTCACAGTATTGACGAAGCGGTATTTCTCGCTGATAGGGTTGCAGTTGTGACTGCACGTCCCGGAAGGATTAAAGATATCATTGATATTGATTTGCCGCGACCACGAAATGGAGATATTCGATCAAGCAGTCAATTTGCTGCCAATCGCCACAAGGTTTGGGAAGCGCTCAAAGCTGAAGTGAACAAAGCCCAACAGGACTGGAAGCTTGCGGCTGCGTTTTCTGGGTAAGAGCAGTTGTGGTCATTCAAGAGAAAAAGACAAAGGAGATTCATTATGTCAGAAGAGTTTGTAGTACTGTCTGAGGTCAGGCAGAAAACACGATCTTTCGATGTGAGTAAATATGCAAAACAGGGTAAGCATATTCTCAATGGCTTGAAGAAATGCCTGAGCGGGGTTCCTCTGGTGCTTGTCTTTTTTTCAGTCTGGGAGGCTTTGCCGCGACTTGGTATTATAGACCCGTTGTTTCTTCCGGCATTTTCGACCACTATACTGACTTTGTTTGATTTAGTGGTTTCGGGTAAGTTATTGTTGCACGTGCTGGTAAGTTTACAGCGGGCGGCCGCTGGCTTTGGTTTGGCGCTATTGGTGTCAGTGCCATTAGGTTTTTTGATGGGATGGTATAGTAAATTCGAACGATATACCGATCTGCTTGTCCAAGGCTTGAGGAATGTTTCGACCTTCGCTCTTTTGCCCATTTTTCTTCTGTTATTGGGTCTTGGAGAAGCTTCGAAAATCGCCATCATATTTTATGGTGCCAGTTGGCAGATTCTGATGAACACGATCAGCGGGGTCAAAAGTGTTGATCCAATCTATATCAAGGCGGCCAAATCGATGGGTCTTTCGGACTGGGATCTTTTCAAAAAAGTGATTCTTCCTGCCAGTATACCCTCCATAGTTATCGGCACCCGATTGGGGGCGAAAATTGCTCTAATGGTAGTTATAGCTGCCGAAATGATCGGTGCGAAATCAGGACTTGGATTTTTCATTCAGAATGCGCAGTTCAATTTTCTTGTGCCGGAGATGTATGCCGGGATTCTGACTCTGGCCGTTTTGGGGCTGGTGGTAAA
>CAINOC010000009.1 GCA_903851385.1 uncultured Chlorobiaceae bacterium
GACGTACAATTCAGTCGTTTGCTCTTGGGAAATCCTGATAAACGCAAAAACATCTCTGCCGGGTCAAAAACAAACAGCTTTTGATCTTGATGGGGTTGTAAGATTTTCAAAAAACAAAGGTTTTCTGTCAGGCACTAATTAAATACGAGTAGAGCAAGCCAACGCCCAAGCTCCATAACTGTTACCTTACCGATCCTCGGAAAACCGGCACTTTCGGTACCATAATTTCATGTTATGCAGCGTCACCGTCTAAGGCAGTGCGAAGTGGCGGCAATTATGTCGAATCTCTTCGAGCGCTTTCAGTATCGCTGCCAAATCCACCGATTCGCCTCGAAATGAAAGAGTTTGCGTCACAGGATTATAAACACGATGAAGATTGGCTGGGTTGTGTCCCCAGATGGATTCGAATGGATCGATTCTTGAATCCATATATACCGCTGAACAATTTTTCTCGAACCACTTTTCTATTCGCTCGTCGTAGTGCTCAAAATGATTTCTTATGTTGCGATCAGAAAGCAAATTGCGGTCATCAACGTTGAGTAGCGTCCGCAAGATTTTGCCTCGTGCCGCAGACGTCTTTCGCTGGGGCCAGAGAATCTTCGAGACGTTTGCGGCGGCAACGAGGATCGATTGGATCGCACTCCAGATCTCAATCGGATCAAAGTGATCTTCGCAAGTCACAAGGCGTTCAGCAGCCCGTTCTGCAATCTTTGACTGCAAAACGATCTCACTGATAAAGACCAGCTCCGCAAGTGCTTTCATCTGACTATTACCCATGATTCATATTCCCCGCGAGTACCGCTGTCATGCCGCATAACGCCAACCTTCAACCGAGTGGGTGCGATAGCGACCGCGTCAGCTGCAAGGCATTGTTAAATGCCTACTCTATTCTTTCCCCGATGACAACCGGGAGAGACAGAACAACTTCTCTAAGACCAGCCAGTTCCGTAGGCCCGTCATTTCCTCTCCAATATTCGTGGCCTAAGTATGAACAAATTAGGCTCGTTTGGTTGTTGTCGAGAAGCCGCATATTTCCCACGTGATAGGTGTTTTCTGTTCTCACTTCCCATATCGGACTATCGCTCTCGCCATATTGGTCTCGAAACGTTCTCGCATCCTCAATAGAACTGCATGAAAAAATGCACTGAAACCTTGACGGGGAAGACGGGTAGTGTGCTCTTCTGATATATTCAAACAATAGTTCAATTGCTGGACTTGCTATGTTTCCTCGGCTTCCTGACTGCAAAAGATATCTATCACCGTGCACTGACAACCCTTCTGGATACAGTTCATTAACGTGAGTCTGAAGAACCATTGGCTGGATGTCACCATGCCTTACGAGTTCGATGATTGCGCCGCTGTATAAGCACCTCGTTCTATCTACAGTGAAAAATGCATCCATATTTTTGCATTTAACAATAATTAGATTGTGATCCGCCTAATCCGCAGATTTTTGAATTATACCCCTTATATAACACCATATGCTCAAGATTTAAAACACAACTAATCTCTTATATAGTATACTTATAAACCTATCTGATCGATTTAAGACCTCTCTAACATATTTAAAAGTTACACATCAATCCCAAGATACCGGTAATAACTCGCCCGTGAAATCTTCAGCGTCGAACAGATCTCCCCGATACTGATACTCATATTCTTGCTCATTTTTTTGCTATCTGCACTCTTGGATCATCATTGGAAATTTTCGGTCTCCCACCTTTTTTCCCTCTCGCCCTTGTTGCCTTAAGGCCTGCCTAGGTAGGTTCCTGAATCAACCGGTGTTCAAATTGTGCCAAAGTACTGAAGATATTGAAAATCATTTCCGCTGATGCTGTTGTAGTATCAATGCCCCCCATCATTGATTGAGCGGAAGCCAACTCCCCTTTTCTGCAACAGTTCAACAATATCAATCAGGTTCCGGAGTGAGCGGCCAAGGCGATCCAGACTCCAGATAATGAGGGTGTCACTTTTTCTCAATTCTTTCAATCAATCGGCAAGTCCTGGTCGTTCAGCTTTCGACCCGCTCAACTGGTCGGTAAAGATATGCTGCTGTTTGCTGCCAGCATTTTTGAGTGCATCAAGCTGCAGGTTCAGTTCCTGGCCTGAAGTTGATACCCTGGCATAACCGATCAGTCGTCCTGCCATAAATTCTCTTGATAATCTTAAAAAGCACCAACTTTAACGTATTTATGAAATATAGAAATACGAAATGGTTTTATAAGACAAACAGAGCCCCAACAGAGGGGTGTTTTGCCCCCCTTTTCAGTGTCTCATCAAACGACCGTTTATTGATACAAACGGAGGAATGGGTATAAATCTTTCATGTAGCTCAGCGGTTGATGGTAACCCAGCGTTCAGGTTATGCAATCATAATATTGATTTATGTTCAAATATTTATTATGTTCAATATAAATGAACAAAGAATTTATTGAACATAAATTAGCCGAGGACAAAATAACTATCCTTCGGCAGGCTATGGAAGCCCTTAATACGATCGCACCACTGGAATACGCGATTCAACAGATTAACGTCCTTCAAAACCAGAAATACGACTGCATGGTAAGAGGAAAAGTTTTCGGGCAAGAATTCGTTTGGTGCGTAGAGGTAAAAAAACATCTTACAAAAACCGGAGAGCTCCAGTTTTTGATGGACATGGATAAGATGCCGCATCCAGTTCTAATAGCGACAAGATACATTCCCCCTGAGGCTGCGGTAAGATTGCGCGACGCAGGCATTCAGTTCATCGACACGGTCGGAAACGCCTTCATCAATCAACCGCCACTATTGATTTTCGTAAAAGGCAATAAGCCGGAAAAAGATGAAATCGCTGCTCCTACAGCTCGTCTCTTCAAAGGGGTCGGCCTGAAAATCGTCTATCTCTTTTTGTGCCAACCGGAACTCGTCACGAGACCCTATCGTGATATTGCCGAAATGGCGAATGTCGCATTGGGGACAGTGAAAAGCACCATGACTGATCTGATCAAGAAAGGCTTCATTGTCGAGATGGGCAAAAAGGGGAAAAAGCTTCTGGACAAAAAAAAGCTTTTTGAGCGCTGGATTGAAGCGTATCCCGACTACTTAAAACCTAAACTGTTGCTGGGAAGATTCCGGGGTGATGGGGAGTGGTGGAAGGATATCCAACTGGATCCCACCTTCGCCCAGTGGGGTGGAGAGGTTGCCGCAGCAAAACTGACCGGATACTTGAAGCCGGGCACTGTCACTCTCTATGCGGACAAGAATCATCTCGGAGAACTGGTGATCGCAAACAGGCTAAAAAAGGACCCGCAAGGCAATATAGAGATTCTCGAACGCTTCTGGCCGCTCGGCAATGGCCTCGGTGCTGACGAAACTGTACATCCGATCCTCATCTACGCTGACCTTGCAGCAATCGGCGACCAACGAACCATGGAAACCGCAAAAATAATTTATGAACAACATATCGATTGTTCCATTGACACTCCGGACACTCTCTTGGTAAACCGTTAAGGGATTATTAACTGACGTTCCCCTTCAAGGTCAAGGAATTCCACCAATAATTGCAAACGAACGAAAAGGAGCAAGATTGCTGGAGTTCTTGAAAGGTTACAAATACACAGGGCAAGTTTACGCAAGGACTAAGGTTTATAACGATGCATCCGATGACTCAGCGGTTGATTGATGAGTATCTTGAAGCAGCCGGTCACTTTGATGACCAGAAAGGGATCCGAAAAAGGATCGGTGAACAGCATCAATATCAACCACGGTCAACTGCTGGTCGGCACTGAGCAGTAAAGTCGCATAGGTGTGACTCTCTCTCGGATTGCGGGGATCAATT
The DNA here is from genome assembly GCA_903851385.1 of uncultured Chlorobiaceae bacterium. Lineage (GTDB taxonomy): Bacteria > Bacteroidota > Chlorobiia > Chlorobiales > Chlorobiaceae > Chlorobium. The sequence continues at coordinate 3,818 of CAINOC010000009.1, forward strand.
TTAAGTTCTATCTTGAGTAATTTCCTGCGTGTCACTTTGCCGGTTATCGGGTAGGGTACTTTTTGGCTCCTTTAGCCTCCCTCAGAATAATTACGGAAAATGCGGCGGAGAACCCCAATAAAATAAGGGCTTATCGGATTATTTCGGAATACGGGTGAAAGCCTTCAAGACTATCTTTGTTTACATGCTTATTACATTTGAAGGAATAGATGGCGCAGGCAAGTCTACGCAGATAAAAATGCTGGCCGGTTATCTGAGCAGCCAGCAGCGGGAGGTTCTGGTCTTAAGGGAACCCGGCGGCACTGAGGTTGCTGAAAAAATCCGCTCTATCCTTCTTGAAAGCAAGGGCGAAATCAGCCCGATCGGTGAACTGCTCCTTTTTTCGGCAAGCAGAGCTGAACTTGTTCAGGAGGTCATCCTGCCGGCAATTGCCGCTGGCAAAATTGTCATTCTCGACCGTTTTTTTGACTCAACTACGGCGTATCAGGGCTATGGACGTGGCATTGACTTTACACTGCTCCAGTCAATTATTTCAATTTCCACCTGCGGGATTGTTCCGGATATTACTGTTTATCTTGATATAGAGCCTGAGGAGGCTATGCGAAGAAAATTTTCCAAAACATCCATTCCTCTCTCGTTTGAGCATAGTGAGCTTGACCGTATGGAGCGTTCAGGAGCAATATTCTTCCGGAATGTTCGCGAAGGATACCTGAAGATGATCAGCAGCAATAAAGAGCGCTTTCTGTGCATCGATGCCCTGCTTCCGGAAGCGACAATTCACAGTAAAATCATAGCGCTTCTTCATGAACGATTCCCTCTATGACCTCAGCGTTGTTATCCTTGGGAATATTTTTAAACCGGAGTTGCTCGTGGTAAAAAGCAATCTGAAACTATCACAATAATGCAGCTATTTTTTGTATAAAGTTTTCTAGAGTTTTTGCAAGGATTTTGCTTAAATTAGGGTTCATATTACTTCACCATCACTTCCTTACTGACAACGCATGCACGATAGTATTCTTAAAGAACATCAGCTAAGCACATGCGCTACTTCGATCACTCTTCAGGATATCCGGACTCTCAAAGAGCTCTACCAGTTGAAGGCTGAAACACGTGAGCTTCGCGAACCTGTTGTCAAAAACATCATCAAACAGAGAGTTGTCGGGCAGTCGTGTGTTGAATCGCTGAAAAACGCACTTTACTCACTGGAGACAATCTATATTGATGATGATACCGGGCATCGCCTGCTGCGTCTTGACAGCATGAAGCAGATAGAGGTCGATCTGACGTATGAAATCAGGGAGCTCCAGAAAGACATTTACTATCTCGAATATGGTGAGGATAAGTTCATTGATTACCTTGCCAAGTTTATTCCTGATTTCCGGGTCTATGTCAACAAAGGGGTTAATCTGCTCAGAGGAAAGCGTTTTAATGCCTTTATCACCGATAGGGATGGAACCACGAATAACTACTGCGGACGATACCGCTCTTCAGTTCAGCCTATTTACAATGCAGTCTTTCTCACCAGGTTTGCAAAGAACTGCTGTCAGTATCCCATTATCATCACCTCTGCTCCACTCAGAGACTTCGGCATATTGAATGTCACTATCAACCCAAGCAACACGTTTGTCTACGCAGGTTCCAAGGGAAGAGAGTTCATCGATATTAACGGTGAATTCAACAGTTTTCCCATTGAAGAAAAAAAACAGAAACTGATACGATTGTTAAACGACCGGATGCAAGTACTCCTCCAGGATCCGAATTTTGAAAAGTTCAATTTTATCGGTTCAGCCTTACAGATAAAATTTGGCCAGACTACTGTTGCACGGCAAGATATAAGCCACTCGATCAAAGAGGCCGAATCTGCTGCTTTTCTGGAAAAGGTTAAAAGCATCGTGCGTGAAATTGACCCGAGCGGCAAAAATTTCAGGATTGAAGATACCGGGCTTGACATTGAAATCATTTTAACAATCGAAGGGGCTTCCGAAGATGTGCCAGTCAAAGATTTTGACAAAGGTGACGGGCTCTCCTTTATCTGCAGCAAGCTGAACTTAAACCCTTCAAGAAGCGCAACTCTTGTTTGCGGTGATACACCTTCAGATATTCCTATGCTGAAAAAAGCAGTTGAGATGTTCGATGATGTCTGGGCTGTTTTTGTAACAAGGGATGAGAACCTTCAAAAACAGGTTGAGGAGATCTGCCCCAACAGCTTTACTGTACCCTATCCGGATATTCTGCTGACAATCCTTGGACTGCTTTCTCTGTAATAATAATCGGCTTCACAATAACATCTTTTAAACCGTAGTATGAGTAACATTTTCAAAGGGGCAATTTTTGATCTCGACGGAGTTATAACCGGCACGGCAAAAGTCCACAGCCTTGCATGGGAGTCAATGTTCAACTATTTTTTAAAGAATTACGCTGAAGTTAACGACGAACCCTACGTGCCTTTTGATCCTGCTCATGACTATCATAAGTATGTAGATGGCAAACCGCGCATGGAGGGTGTTAAAAGCTTTCTTTTGTCGCGTGATATTGAACTTCCCTATGGCGAACTGGACGACATTCCCGAAAAAGAGACAATCTGCGGGCTTGGAAACCGGAAAAACAATCTTTTTTCTGAAATTCTCATCAAAGAAGGTCCGGAGGTTTACGCTTCTTCGGTTGAACTTATCCATGAGCTGATAAAGAAAGGTATCAGAATCGGTATCGCCTCTTCAAGCCGCAACTGCAGGCTTATATTGCAGCTTGCCAAGCTTGAGCATCTTTTTGAAACCCGTGTTGACGGAGAAGTTTCGATTGAACTCGGTTTGAAGGGCAAACCAAACCCTGATATTTTTGTAAAAGCAGCCCAGAATCTCGGACTGGAGCCACATGAATGTGTCGTTGTTGAGGATGCTATCTCAGGTGTTCAGGCTGGATCGCGCGGAAATTTCGGAATGGTGCTTGGCATTGCCCGTGACATCGAAGGATCAAAGTTGAGGGAGGAGGGCGCTGATATTGTTGTAAGGGATCTTGCAGAAATCACTATTGCCGATATCGAACGATGGTTCAGCGAAGGCCTTGAGTTTGAGGGCTGGAACCTGAGTTATACTGAATTTTCCGCCAAAGATGAAAAACTCCGCGAAACCCTTACCTCAGCAGGCAACGGATACCTTGGTGTAAGAGGTGCCTATGAAGGTTCTTCAATTTCCCAGTACCACTATCCCGGCACCTATATTGCAGGAGTTTTCAATAGAGTCCCTTCGGAGGTTCACGGCCAGACCATTTTCAATAATGACTTTGTCAATACACCCAACTGGCTCCCGATTGAGTTCCGGATAGGTGGTGGAGAGTTCATCGATCCATTCGATCAGAAAATACTCAGCTACCGCCAAAACCTCAATCTGCGTAACGGCCTGATGGAGCGTGACATGGTTATTCAGGACAACCTCGGAAGAATATCCGGCATTCACACTCGCAGATTTGTAAGCATGGATGATCCGCACAAATGTGCTCTGACGTTCACGCTGAAACCGGTCAACTACAGTGCTGAAATCGAGTTCCGGTCGGCGATCGACGGACGGGTGAAAAACAAGAATGTTGCGCGTTATAATGGACTTACAAATGACCATCTTGAGCATATCCAAAGCAGTAGCGAAAATGGGATACTACTGCTTAATGTTGAAACCAATGTTTCACATTACGGTATTGTAACCGCTGCAAGAACAAGGGTTTTGAGCCATGGAAAACTTTTGAAAATCGAGCGATCAACAATCAGTGATGCAAGATATACCGGGGAGTCGTTCAAGCTGGGGCTGAGTCCGAGCAAAAGCTGCACCATTGAAAAACTTGTCTCTATACATACAACACTCGACCAGAAAAGTGCCGATCCGGTAAGAGCAGCTCGACAATCTCTTGAAAGTGATGAATCTTTCGATACCCTGTTTAAGCTGCATGCTGAAGCATGGGATAAAATATGGGACAAAGCTGACATCGTCATTGAAGGTGACCGCTTCAGCCAGAAAGCGCTCAGACTGCACACCTATCACATGATGTGCACAGCATCGCTGCACAATCCATCCATTGACGCAGGCATGCCTGCACGCGGTCTTAACGGCGAGGCGTATCGTGGCCATATATTCTGGGATGAAATTTTTATTCTGCCATTTTTCAACCGTCACTTCCCTGAAATTTCAAAAGCTCTTTTGATGTACCGCTACAACCGGCTTGATGCAGCCCGGGAGTATGCGCGCGACAACCGGTACAAGGGAGCCATGTTCCCCTGGCAGACTGCCGACGATGGCCGTGAGGATACACAGATTCTTCATTTCAATCCAAAAAGCGGCTCATGGGGTCCAGACCTAAGCCGTCTGCAGCGACATGTTTCGATAGCTGTATTCTATAATACCTGGCGCTATATTTACGATACTGATGACACACAGTTCCTTAATGAATATGGCGCGGAGCTGATGTTTGAAATCGCAAGGTTCTGGGCATCCATCGCCACCTATTCGCCCGACACCGGGAAGTACCATATCGAGAATGTGATGGGACCTGACGAATTTCATGAAGCCCTGCCGGGAAGCGGAAAAGAGGGTCTGAAAGATAATTCCTACACCAATATCATGGCCATCTGGCTTTTTGAAAAGGCGGCGGAAATAGGTGAAAAAATAGATCCAACCATCCTCAGACACTTGATTTCAAAAATCAATCTCGGTTTTGATGAACTGAAGCACTGGCGGGATATCAGCAGCAACATGAATATCCTCATTGATGGAGATGGTGTTCTTGAGCAGTTCGATGGCTACAAGAGTCTCAAAGAGCTTGACTGGACTCACTATCGTTCCCGGTATGGCAATATCCATCGAATGGACAGAATCCTGAAAGCCGAGGGAACAACACCCGATATTTACAAGGTTGCCAAACAACCTGATGTTCTGATGACTTTCTATACGCTTTCCCCTGGTGAAGTAGCTGAACTTCTGGGAAGAATCGGCTATAAAATCCCTGACGATATGACTCTTGTCAGAAACAATTATGCTTTCTACGAACCAAGAACAAGCCATGGTTCAACACTGAGCAAGGTGGTTCACAGCATCATCTCCAGTTACCTGCATGATGGCCATGAAATGTCATGGAAATGGTTTACAGAAGCTCTAAAAAGCGATATAGAGGATACCCAGGGCGGCACAACCCAGGAAGGTATACATTGCGGCGTCATGGCGGGAACACTGGATACGGTTATCCGTTATTTTGCCGGAATCTCGTTCTACAATGAAAAGCTTAATGTGCACCCCAACAGGCCGGCTCACTGGAAAAAGCTCAGTCTGAACATCTGTTTCCGAAAAAACCGCTATGCAATTACCATTGCAGAGAATGATATTATTATAACTCTGCTCGAAGCAGAGGGAGATGAAGCCCCTGCATGTATTGCCGGAATCCATTTAACGTTGAAAAAGGGAGTTGCCTATCACTCAGCATCTGTCTGAACATTCGTAAAGAGGTTCCTGATGCCTTCATTTTTTGTATTTTTGCGGTTATAACTTATTATTGTTTTTTTTGCATCATTTTTTGTTTACCCATTGGATATCTCTTTATGCGCCTGTCAAATTTTCGATACACCCTGCCAAAAAGTAAAATAGCCGAAGAACCATGCATACCGAGAGATCAGTGCAAAATGATGGTACTGAACCGGCGGAAAAAAGACATCGAGCATAAAGTTTTCGAAGATATTGCATCCTATTTCAAGAAGGGTGATCTCCTTGTGTTAAACAACAGTCGGGTTTTTCCTGCTAAAATATTCGGACAGAAGGAGAAAACAGATGCAAAAATTGAGGTATTCCTGCTGAGAGTCCTGAACAAGGAAGCCGGGCTTTGGGATGTACTCGTTGATCCGGCACGAAAAGTGCGAGTAGGAAACAAAATCTATTTCGAAGAAGATGTGGTTGCCGAAGTCGTTGACAATACTACTTCCCGAGGCAGAACCATCAGATTTCTTAATCCTGACATTGATGTGTTCAGTCTGGTTGAAAGAATCGGCACCATCCCCCTGCCACCCTATTTTACCCGCTCTCCTATTGCTTCAGACAAGGAAAACTACCAGACTGTCTATGCGAGCCAGACGGGTGCCGTCGTTGCGCCTATGGCAGGGTTACATTTCACCATGCCACTCCTCCAGAAAATCCAGAAACTCGGGGTAAAAATTCTGCCGATAACTCTTCATCCGAGCTTGAGTACTTTTAATGCCATTGAAGTCGAAGACGTTTCGAAGCACAAAATGGATTCGGAATATTTCAATATTCCCTATCAAACTGCAATGGAAATCAATGAAACCAAGCTCAACAAAACAGGGCGGGTCATTGCGGTCGGAACAACAACATGCCGTGTGCTTGAAGCAAATGCTACGGTTGACGGAAAAATAAAGTTCGGAAGAGGCTGGACAGACAAGTTTATTTATCCCCCATACCAGTTCAAGGTTACCGATGCTCTTGTCACCAATTTCCAGCTCCCTGAAACAACTCTGCTTATGGCCGTCAGTGCATTTGCCGAACACCGACTGCTTATGGAAGCCTATAAAATAGCGCTGAAAGAAGATTACCGCTTTTTGGCTTACGGAGATGCCATGTTTATATATTAAACCCCTGAAGGGATTGATCTCTTACTATGAATGCCATTGCCATTATTGCAGCAAGCGGTATCGGAAAGCGAATGCAGCTCAAGAACGGGCAGAGTAAACAGCTGCTTGAAATTGCAGGGTTTCCTGTTATTCATCACACCATACAGGCATTTCAGGCAGCCTCGTCTGTCAGCGCCATCTACATAGCTACAAAAGAGGAAAACATTGCAACACTGGAGGGTATGGCGGCTTCTGCTGGCTTCAGTAAAGTACATGCTGTTATCGTTGGCGGCAAAGAGCGCCAGGATTCGGTGAACAACTGCATCAAGGCGATTGAGCATAAAATACGCTCGTCCGGCGATGCACCTGACACGATTCTTGTCCATGACGGAGCCCGTCCGTTTATACAGCCTGGAGAGATCGACGAAATTGCACGCCTTTCACTGCAGTTTGGAGCTTGTGTCCCGGCAACAAAACCAAAGGATACGATCAAGTATATCGGATCCAACCCTGATTTTTTTGGAGAAACGCCTGACCGCAGCCAGCTGCTTCAGGTACAGACACCTCAGGGTTTTCGCAGCAGGCTTCTCATTCAGGCTCACGAACAGGCAGAACTTGAACGCTGGTATGCAACAGATGATGCCGCGCTGGTAGAACGTTTTTTCCCTGAACAGCCCATAAAAATTTTTGAAATGGGTTATCACAATATAAAAATCACAACCCCCGAAGATATCCCCGTCGCCGAAGCCATCTTCAGCCAAAAGGCATCATGGTCTTAACCCCCTGAAAAGAAGTGATTACCATCCATGATTCCTGTATTTGGATTAATGATTATTTCGCAAGACGTTAGCCCCTACGTAGGTTGGGGTGATTCCTGAACCCCAACAAAAATAAATAGATGTGGGCGTAATTTTTTGGTAATAAGGTGCCTTCGTTAGTATATTGCCAACAAATAATTAACTCTAATGACTACTATTCCAAAGCGGTTGAAGAAAGAACCACTCATTGAGGCTATCTGGCAAGTTCAATTTGAGCCTGCAATGGATCAGCCTGTGGGCGATCTGTTACCAGGAATCCTATATGCAGCTTTGCGAAAAGACCATCCCAATCTTCAACTCCATCGCTTACCTGCTGCTGACATACCAGCCCATGTGGCACTATATGATCCAAACTTGCGCCATATAGCGAAGTACCGAATAGAAGAATCTGGTAATCCATTTCTGTTCCAAATTGGAGATCGCAGTGTGACGCTCAACTGTAGCAAGCCCTATGTCGGCTGGAATGTTTTCAAATCCAAGACCCTTGCCTTGATCAATATCCTTAAAGAAAGCGGGTTGGTTCCTGTGCCATTGCGACATTCTTTGCGATATCTCGATCTGCTCAATATTGAACCAGCACCTGATCTCTCCTCATTCCAGTTAGAAATCAAGATTGGGGGTTTAGATACCCACTCCAAACCTCTACAAATGCGCATAGAGTTGCCTGATAAAGAATGCCTGCACGTAATACAATTTGCTACACCTGCACAGGTCACACTTCCCGATGGATTACAATCAGGCAGTATTGTCGATATCGAAACCTTCTCAATCAATAATCCACAGTCATGGCAAGACGTGCTTGAACAACTAAGCCAATTGCATGAGCGCTCAAAACATCTTTTCTTCGAACACATTATAAGCCAAAAGACAATAGTTCACCTTGAACCAGAGTATTGAGTATGCTTGCAACCACTATCGATATAGGGATGCCACCCGCTTGGCACTCAGCCACGATTAAAATTCAAGCCGAGTCAAAAGTCGAAAGCTTCTATCCAAAAGAGTCAACTGCTTTGCGATTCGCTTATTCCGTGAATAACGCAGTTACTACTAATCCTTATTACTTTCACCGCAACAACCTCGCATCACTAGGATGGACTGACACTGAGGCACTGGAGACTCATTTGCGCCTGAAAACCTTCGCTGATGACTGGGATTACCCCGGTATGGAGGCGTATGATGAACTATAAACGTGGTGATGTCATTCTCGTTCGATTCCCTAACTCAGATCTTATCACATTCAAAAAACGACCAGCGCTGATAGTTCAAGGTGATGGTCTGAAAACTGGGTTACCACAAAAGATCATCGCCTTGATCACATCTAACATTGCGCGAACTGGCCCAACTCGTTTTTCGGTAAGCAAGAGCGATGCTAACGGTAAAGCGATGGGTCTTCTTGCTGATTCAGTAGTTGTCACTGATAACCTGGCAACAGTTAAGGATCGAGAAATCGACAAAACTATTGGTCATTGCCCAGCAATGCCCTTAGTTGATCAAGCGTTGAAACATACTTTAGGATTATCCTCTTAACTCCTCTTGTATTTAACAGTTCCACTCAATGATCAGGGGCGCCCACCTCAAAAGCCACCTTCACAGCAAATCAACCGTTTTCAGCTTGATCTATATGTCTTATCGGATGCACTGAGCTTCTTTAGAAGAGATAGCAGTTCATTAACAATACTGCAAAAAACTGAAAAAATATACTGCCAAGAGCAAATAAAACTTTCCGATAGCTTGTTTATTCCTATCTGCTATGGTATATTTTCAGCCCGGAAATAAGGTGAGGTAGCTCAGTTGGTTAGAGCACAGGATTCATAACCCTGAGGTCGAGGGTTCAACTCCCTCTCTCACCACCCTTAAAAAAGCGGGTGTAACTCAGTTGGTAGAGTGTTTGCTTCCCAAGCAAAATGTCGCGAGTTCGAATCTCGTCACCCGCTCTTTTGTGGATATAATTCTTTCTTGAGGAAACCTTACCTCTCATGACTCAATCCTCTATTTTCTTTACCCCGGTCAGTGTTGAGGATATCAACACCACTCAAATCATTGATGGCCAGATGGCCCGACATCTCGGCATTGAAATGACCGAAATCGGACCGGATTTCATGACGGCAAAAATGCCCGTCGATCACCGCACCATCCAGCGTATCGGCATTCTGCACGGAGGAGCCTCACTGGCTCTTGCTGAAACGGTGGGAAGTATTGCCGCATCCTACTGCGTCGATAGAGAGTTGTTCTACATTGTAGGGCAGGAGATAAACGCCAACCATATCCGTCCTGTACGGACAGGATTTGTCTATGCGACAGCTACTCCCCTTCACCTTGGAAAAAGCTCTCAGGTATGGGATATCAAGGTGAGAAATGAAGAAGGGAAACTGACCTGTGTAAGCCGCTTTACTGTTGCTGTCCTGAAAAAAGAACTATGAGATTAAACCGCCGACTAAGGGCGATTTTTAAGCTCCGATAGTGAGATAAATTTTGCATTTCCAGTCGCCATCTTTTCTTTTCTTTCCTGCAGAATAGTTTCATGCCATTCAGGAGTTTCGATGTCGTCATTCTCGTAACAAAAACTATCCCAAAGCACTTCCATAATCTGTAATCGTTCTGAAGTGCTCATTTTTTTTATTTCGGAAATATTCATCTGCTTTTCCTTTGTTTCAATTGCTCATAAAATGGGTTCCCCAGAACAAAAACACAAGCAAACGTCATTAAAGAATATATAAATTTCATCATTGGCCGTTTTACTACACACTGTACCCATTCTTTATCGCCTTGGTATTTGACAAAAATACAAAAAAAGGCGGCCATTTGAAGGCCGCCTTTTCCTGAGTTCAACTGAAGTAATGAAAGCCTCTGCTCCCAAACTTACTTTTTCTCTGCTTCCTTTTTCGGCAATTCAACCTTGAGATGCAGCTCCCTGAGCTGTGCCGTAGTCACTTCTGAAGGAGATGACATCATGAGATCCTGCGCCTGCTGATTCATAGGGAACGCAATGACTTCACGAATATTCTGTTCGTCCCGCAAAATCATGACAAGCCGGTCAAGTCCTGGAGCGATTCCTCCGTGGGGCGGGGCTCCAAGTTTGAATGCCTCAATCATGTGACCAAATCGCTCATCAACCTCTGCGTTTGAATAGCCGGCAATCCCGAAAGCTTTGTACATGATATCCGGCCTGTGGTTACGGATGGCTCCGCTTGAAAGTTCGATACCATTACAGACAATATCATACTGATAGGCAAGAATATCGAGAGGCTGCATTGTTTCGAGCGCATCCATCTCTCCCTGCGGCATTGAGAATGGATTGTGTGAAAAGTCGATCTTTTTTGCTTCTTCGTTGTATTCATACATCGGGAAGTCTACAATCCAGCAAAACGAAAGTTCATCTTTGTCAAGAGTAAAGAGATCTGCGAAATAGGTTCTCATCCCTCCCATAATTTTGCAAGTCGAAGCCCATTTGCCTGCTCCGAAAAAGACGACATCACCCGGTTCAACACCAAGGTTTTCTTTGAGATGTGTCAGATCGTCCTCAGAAAGGAACTTGACGAGAGGTCCTTTTGGTCCCTCCTCCCTGAACTGGATATAAGCCAAACCTCCGGAACCAAGCTCCTTTGCCCTTTTTTCAGCTTTGTCGAAAAAGAGTCTCGATTCATTAGCTCGACCCTTGAGTACAAGCGCTTTCACGCATGAACCCTCTTTGGTATTATTTGCAAACACCTTGAATCCTGAATTAACAAAGAGTGAGGTAACATCAGCGATTTCAAGAGGAATTCTCAAGTCGGGTTTATCTGTCCCGAAACGGTTCATAACCTCTTTATAGCTGATCCTCGGAAACGGAAACTGCGCAATACGCTTTTCACTCATTGTCCGGGTGAGATGCTCAATCAAGCCTTCGAGAATGGCAAAAAGATCATCCTGCTCAATAAAAGCCATTTCCATATCAAGCTGATAAAACTCACCGGGGCTGCGATCTGCACGGGCATCTTCATCCCGAAAGCATGGAGCTATCTGGAAATAACGGGGAAAGCCGGATACCATAAGCAGTTGCTTAAACTGCTGGGGAGCCTGCGGAAGCGCATAAAATTTACCTGGGTGAAGGCGGCTCGGAACCAGAAAGTCCCTTGCTCCCTCAGGAGAGCTCGAGGTAAGAATCGGTGTCTGTATTTCAATAAATTCTCTCGCTTCAAGATAGCGCCGAACCGCAGCAGTCAGTCGGCTGCGAAAAATGATATTCTCATGGATTTTTTCACGACGAAGATCAATAAAGCGGTACTTCAGGCGGAGCTCCTCCGACGTTTGCACCTCATCTGCGACCGGAAAAGGCAATGGCTGTGCGTTGCTTTCAACAGTGATCTGACTGACCACAACCTCAATTTCACCAGATGCCAGACGAGGATTTATTGCCCCGGGAGCACGAAGAACAACGATTCCCTCTATTCTGATCACCGATTCCACATGCAGCTGTTCGGCTTTTGCAAACAAATCCTGCTGTTCAGGCTGGATAACAAGCTGACTGATACCGGTATGATCTCTCAAATCTATGAAAATCAACCCGCCATGATCCCTTTTTCTATGAACCCATCCTGCGAGCTTCACTGAGGTATTCTCAAGCTCCGGACTTAATAAGCCGCAATAATCAGAGCGGAACCGGTTTTTTAGAGTCTCGGTGCTACATGCAGCTTTACTCATATTGTTCTATCGTCCTTTGGCATTAAAAAATTTAAAACTGAATGAAAACCCTGAATATGTAGAATTTTTAATAATTTATAAAACACCATAAACCTCTCAGTAAACAAGTTCTCCACCGAATTCTTTTACAATAAATCTGAGTACCTCATTTTTCTCTGCGAGTTCCTGAAAAATGGTAAAAACAGTCTTCTCTTTTGTGCATGCATCTTTTTCAGCATCATAGAGAATACGGAGTTTAAGAGGTAAAGCATAAAAATCTGAAACCTCACCCTGAAGAATTGCAACATCCTGTAAAAGCTCTTCGTAGGAAAACTTTCTGCAGCATACAATGTCGAGTACCCCGCTTGGGCTGCAGGCTTCAAGTTCACAAGACTGAAGATGCGTTGCCATGAAGTTATGGCTCTTTTTGGAAATATGATCAAGGAACTGGCGCCATTCAACCTTGAGTGAATCAAGATCAGCAATTCTTTCCAGCCCCTCGACACTACTCGGGCCCTTGTTGTCAGATGCAGCATTCACTCGAAGCTGCTGCACAACGGGATTTGTGGCAAAACCGGAAAGTTTTTTTTGCCATGACCCCAAATCAAGCTCCCCTGACCCTGAACGTTTAACGGCGGGCGTCGAAGCTGAAACCGCTGGAGCAGATGGAGCAGATGGAGCAGATGGAGCAGATGCCGGACGCTCTTTCAGTGGCTTGTCAGATGCTTTTTTTTTTGAGGCTGCTCGGCCAGCAGCTTAGGGGCAAAAGGAACAGCATGTACTATATCAATAAGCTTGAGAAGCGCAAGCTCAAAGCGAAACTGATATTCGAACTGAAACTTCAGCTCTTTCTGTGTCAGTAGAAGAAAATCAACCATCTGCATGACGGAGAGTGAAGAAAAGTTTCCCGCATCATGCTGGTATCGCTCACGTATTGCATCCGGCCGTTCGACAAGACGTGTAGACGAAAGATTCTGCACAACCAGAAAATTCCTCAAATGCTCAATCAGTTTTTCAAGAAAATCCTGCTCGTCGTAGCCGTTTCTGATCACAAACTGTGCTACATCCAGCATCTTGGCTGGATCGTGCTCCGTAACAGCATCAGTAACGGCAAACATCTGGTCATCGTCAATGTAGTTCAAGAGTTCGGCAACACCCTGGTAACTGATAGAGCCCTGTTGATCATTCTCGGCTGAAAAGGCAATAACCTGATCAAGAATACTCTGGGCATCACGCATCGAGCCCTGAGCCTTGCGACCAATAAGCTGCAAAGCATCAGCATCAACCTTTATATGCTCGGCATCACAGATAAGCTGAAGCTGATTCTGTATATCCTCAAGCGGAATGCGCTTGAAGTTGAAACGCTGACACCGGGAAGCAATGGTGGCCGGAATTTTATGAAGCTCGGTAGTGGCAAAAATAAAAATAGCATGAGGTGGCGGCTCCTCGAGGGTTTTCAGAAATGCATTGAATGCCGCAATGGAAAGCATGTGCACCTCGTCGATAATATAAACCCTGTACTTCCCTTTCTGAGGTCCATAGCGGACATTTTCCCTTAGCGTACGAATATCATCGACACTGTTATTGGATGCTGCATCGAACTCCGCTATGTTGAAGCTGGTGCCGGAATCGAAGTCCCGGCAACTCTCGCACTCACCACATGGTTCCGTAACATTCTGCAGGTATTCCGCGTCCTCCATCATTTTCAGGCAGTTCACCGCCTTGGCAAACACCCTTGCCGCTGTTGTCTTGCCAACTCCACGCAATCCCGAAAAAATATAACCATGCCCTACCCTTCCCATGCGAAGCGAATTCTGTATCGTACGGGTAACGTGTTCCTGTGCGGTAATATCGGCAAACTTTGCAGGTCTGTACTTCCTGGCTATAACCTGATAACTCATAACTGCTCTTGATTATTGTCCTCTAACAAGGTCGCAATGGACATATCCATACTGCTTTTCAGGCACTCGGAAACGCCTCTGCCTATCGTTTTCAAATGTACGCTATTACCGCCTGAAATCAGCGAACCGTTTTCATCTACACTTAATCCCTGCGGCATTATTGCATAGAGATCGTAAAGCGTCAGGGTATAGAGATCACGACTGACAGAGAGGTCTCCGTTTGCAGTAACATGTATAAAATCGTTCTGAAGCAGAATATCAACAATTTTTCTCAAGTCGGAAGGTTGTACTGAATGAACCGTCTTCAGAATTTTATTCATATTTATCGAACTGCCGCTCTTTTGAGCGTTCCATATTGACCCGAGCACGGAAAGAATCACAGGAACACCACGCAATGGATTGAACGGTTCAGCCATAACCCCAAGTGGCTTCAGGGCTCCGAGACAAAAAACAAATTCCGCGCCTGTCAACACAACAACCCACCCAAGGTAAATCCAGAAAAACAGCATCGGAATCACCGATAATGCGCCGTAAATATGTTCAAACGTTGAAATATGAGTGACATAAAAGACAAACCATATTTTTGAGAGCTCAAACAGCACTGCAGCCAGGAATCCGCCTGACAAGGCATGAACAAACCTCACCCGCCGATTAGGCACAAGCATATAGAGCAGGAAAAAAGCAAAAATAGAATTGATAAAGGGAAGATAAGAGAGGAGACGGGTTTTCAGTTCGAGCAATGGCCCTTCGGTAAACACCGTATACCAGACATAGGAGCTTGCCGCCAGACTGCTGCCGATAAGCACTGGTCCCAGTGTCAATACTGTCCAATAGAGGGTAAAGCCCTGCAGCGCCTTTCTTGGAGAGCGCACCTCCCATATTTCATTCAGGGTATGGTCGACAGTCGAAATAAGAAAGAGGGCAATGATAAACAAAAATACCCCTCCAAGAAGAGGAACGCTTGCTGTCTTGCCGATAAAATCTGTGAGATAGTGATGGAGCAATGCTCCGGAAGCAGGCATGAAATTCTGAACAAGAAAGTCTTCAATTGAGCGTTTGAACGGAGCAAATACAGTGAATACACTCAATATGGAGAGAATAACTGCGAGAACCGGCACAATTGAAAGCAGTGTCTGAAACGCGAGAGAACCTGCACCTAGAAATATCCTGTCATGAATAAAATTTTTCCAGAAAAAAGGCACAAAAGCCCGAAGATACTGTTTGAGATCTGAACGGGTGCTTAATCCCGATTTTTTTATTTTTTCGTCAGATACCATTGGTCTCGTTTTTTTCTTCACTTTTCAACGGAATACTCGCTCGCGACTGATCTTACTCTGGTCATAAGCAGCAAGCCAATAGTGAAAAACATCAACAGCGATGCAAGAGCTGCTTTCTGACTGCCGGCCTGGGCTGATACGACACCAAATACAAGAGGACCGACTATGGCTGAAGCCTTGCCAAATGTGCCATCATAAAAACCGAAAAATTCGGTCACATGCTCTTTCGGAGTCAGTCTTGCCATCATAGATCTCGATGCCGCCTGAGATGAACCCATTGAGAGGCCGGCAAGCATGCCTGTATAAAAAAACAACTCTTTCCTGTCTGCAAAAATTGCAGCTAATACAACAACAAACCAAATCAGAAGCGTAATAACAATGGTTTTTTTTGGACCGATTTTATCGGTAACAAAGCCGAAAATAATGGAGCCGGCAATTGCTGTTGTCTGCACCAGCATAAAAAAGACAATCAGTTCGCCTGTAGTAAAACCGAGGGTATTCTGTGCATAAATCGATGAGAACGCAATCACGGTTAGAATAGCATCGTTGTAAAAAAAATACGCAAGAAGAAAACGCACAAGATCAGGGTAGTTCATGATATGGCGAACCGTATGCTTTACCTCCTTTATTGAGCTGCCAAGTGAGGCAAAAGAGATGGCTGGTCCCTCCTTTTTTTGCTGATCACGAAGCGCCAGAAAAATCGGTACTGAAAAGAGGGCAAAAAAAACTGATGCTGCCAAAAAGCTTAACTGCACATTAGGTGCATTGGAAAGAACGATTCCTTTGCTCAGCAATGGCTTCGTCAAGAGAAGAATGGCAAGCGCACCAAGATACCCCATGGCAAAACCATACCCGGAGACTCGACCGACACTTTTATCTGTAGCAATTTCCTTGAGGTAGGCATCATAAAAAACAAGTCCGCCCTCAAAGCCTATGTTTGCAAGAATAAACAGTGCTATAGCGGTAACGGCCATTCCGGGCCCTGAAAAGGAAAGCATAGCCGTAGCGACAACCGAAATCAGGGTAAAGACGAAAAGAAAGCGTTTTCGTTTGCCGGAATAATCAGCTGCAGCACCAAGGACTGGCGATATAAGAGCGACAAGCAGCATCGACAAGCTGATGCTGAACCCCCACAAAGCATCTCCCGATGGTTCGCCGTTACAGATAACGTTTTTAAAGTAGAGGGGGAAAACGAAGGTCACCATTATAACGCTGAAAGAAGTGTTGGCAAAATCAAAGAGCAGCCAGGAAAACACTTTAGATTTTTGCGTTACACTCATAACCTGTTTATATAAAAAGGGATACAGTAATAAAAAAAGCCTCCAAGGTCAATTCGGAGGCTTGAATAAATCTCCCGAAACCGAAGGCACGAAAACAGGAGCCTTGAAAATTAAGGTACATATTCCCGTCTGTTTCGACAAATCGTTTCTGTAATAACCGCCTTGGAGAAGGTCTGTTGTTACTGGTATTGTACTTGACCGGTGAAGGGGAAATATACCAGAAATGTCCATTTTCCCGCCATTTGGCTGTATTCTGACTCGGCGGGGATATTTAGGGAACGATAAAGGCTAATCTTTTTGTACAGCATTGGATTGTTTAGCCTCTAATAAAAGCGGTTGATTGTTGACTCCTGGTTCCTTGTTAGCTGTCTCTTGACCTTTTGTCTGTATCGTTGTTCCTGCGGCAATGCCAGCATTTCCTCCAAGAGGAACCGCATGAGCATCTGAATTTGTAGTGTGGCTTCCACCCCAACCAGAGTTTGGAGGTGGGGAGGGGGGATATGGGTGTGGTATAATGGGGATAAAAATTTCTGCAAAAAGAGGCAAACAATAACTGATAAAAGTTATCATAAGAAAAGCTGTGCATACAATGTACTTTTTCATAATATGTTTAATTAAAGGTTTTGAAAGTCTAAAGCTTTTACTAAAAGCCAAGCAATATTCACCAAAAAATAATCAAGGCGCCTATGAGCGTCAAGAGCGATAGCAATACCAACCTGAGAACTGGCAGGAATATTTAGGTACGAACAATAAAGGCTAATCTTTTTGTACATTATTTGAATTTTTATCCTCTATTAAAAGCGGTTGATTGTTGGTTCCTAGTTTGCTGTCACTGAATAAAATATCACCTTTTACCCAGTTTTTATTTAGTAAATTTGGATCATTTAGTAATCGATTTCTTTCTTCAATTGCTTTCTTTATCGCTGTTCCTGCGTCAGTGCCGGCATTTCCTCCAGGAGGAACCGCATGAGCATCTGAATTTGTATTATGGCTCCCACCCCAAACACCTGCATAGATAACATTAATGGAACACTCAGATGCAATAGCAATCAACGCAATAACTCGTAAAATTTTGTGTTTCATTTTTTTCTCCGAATTTTAATATTGACCTTTTTTTTCAGAGTTTGACTGCAGAACCAACACCAATTATACCACGTACTCTGTCACCAGAGTAATTGGTCAAATCTGCTGCGCCAAGAATAACTGAAACAGGAATACTTTTTGTAAGCCAAAATGTTTTTGAAACACCAACATTAAGGTTTAATCCGTTCCAGTCACTAATCACATTAAACACGTCTGCCACTTCATAAGCAATGCTTCCAAAGGCATAAGAACCATGCTTACTTTTACCATAAAATATATCTTCAGGACTATTGTTTCCAAAACGTCCCGTTCCCACACCAATACTATAATAAAGCAGTGAATGACCATTATCTTTATTAACAAAATGGCTATCTTGAACTCCTACGCTGTAAACTATATAAAAACTTTTACCTGTATCTCCCTTTTTAGTAAGGGAAATACTTTCTACACCCATACCAATCGCACTAACATCAGACAACTCTCTAAATGCATGAGCATATAATGAATATGCGTTCCATCCGTCTGTATCTAAAGAGGCAACCATAACCTGCATGCCAATTTTTTTGGGGTTACCAATACCATATCCCATTTCCACAGCACCATCTGCACTACTAGAGTAAGATGATGGATATGAACCGCCAGCGCCAATAAAAAGAACATTATCTGAAGCACCCCAAGCCACAGGAGTGGTAAGTGACTTAGCATGCATATTTGGAGTATAGGTAGCCACACTGGTTGTTATATCTGCACCATCCTTTGCCAAGGCATCGGTATATGATAAAGCTATGCAGATAATAAGAGCTATCAAGTAAAATGGCTTCATTATTTTCATAATATTTGCTATTAATAATTTATTAAATGCTTTACTAAAGCAAAGAAAAAAACATACCCCTTACTTATTATCCATTTCCTATCTGACGGATACTATCTTTATTTAAAAGTGCTTCACAGTAATTAATTAAGCAAAGCAAATAAAAGCAGGCCCTAATCAGAGACACATTTAAATTTCTGGAGCTTATGATAGAATCACCGTCCGTATAAACTGAAAGGAAAATCGGTACCGGTGACCTTATTTTGATCACCCAATAGAATAATGCTAGGTTACAAACCTCGACAAACGATTTTGGAATGTATTCGGAAAGATTTGGCTCTAACGAGCCCCAAATAATGATATTATGAGATATACACCAAGCTGTCAGGTGGGCAAGAGGTTTATAGGAATTTCTGGGGAAATATGACGAAGAGTCTCGAAATGCTGCTAACCCGAATTTCGGTAAGCGTAAAATAAGCAGTCTAAGGAGTGCTGGAATGATATAGTTTGTCAATGGCATTACATTGTCCGGAAAGATGAAATGTAAAAAATCAAGCCTCTTCACCTTATTGGCTTGTTCTTCAAAGCATTTACTACTTCCAAAAAACTACTACCACAAAACCACTGAAGTAATATAAAGATTATATATATCAACTTAAAACGTGATATTTATTTTTTTTTTGGCGCATTGCTCGACTATCAAACTGTTCTGTATGTTTATCCTGTCGAGTGAGTATACCGGGTGAAAGTGTACCACTGATTCCGCGACAAAATGTACCACTGATTCCGCGGCAAAGTGTACCACCTTTTGAAGGCCAGATTTGCTGTTAGAACTTACACATTTTTATCCAATTTCTGTCTCCTCATTGATTCACCTTTTAGCTCAAGCCGGTGAGCATTTCCGACTAA
>CAINOC010000010.1 GCA_903851385.1 uncultured Chlorobiaceae bacterium
ACGTACAATTCAGTCGTTTGCTCTTGGGAAATCCTGATAAACGCAAAAACATCTCTGCCGGGTCAAAAACAAACAGCTTTTGATCTTGATGGGGTTGTAAGATTTTCAAAAAACAAAGGTTTTCTGTCAGGCACTAAATATGGTGTTCGGTGTAAAGGGTTATAATCAAGTTTCTTTTCGGTTTTTTCAGCTCGCATAAGTCTATAATTTGATTACGACATTCGGTTAGATTTATTTACGAGCCGCTCCAGATAAACACTGATGAAAAGAATGATGCAAGTATATAAAAACAACAAAACAACCGAAAATCCAGTAACCAAATATGATATTAAAAAGTACTGGATTAGACTGTTCTAGTATAGCAGCAAGAACAACAGCAGGTATAAATCCTGCGATAAAAGCAAAAATCACACCGATTATACCTCCAATAATAAATGCGATTACATTAATCTCTTAGGGTTAAATTCCCCGCCACTTGTGGCGAAAGTTAGTATTTACAAAAACAGATACCCTGCTACTTGCGGCGGGGAGTTTCATTTTCGAGAAGCCAGTTGTTATTGTGGTTTTTGTTGTGATGACTCAAACATCCAAGGCTTTAAATCCAATGTTCCTATGATAGTAGTCGAATGCAAAGGATGTAGGACATAGCCGGTATAAATTTTTCTGTAACGTACGTTTCCCCATCTTGATCCATTGTCTCGCACCATCCGCATTTGTTATGAACTAAAAAGGCCGTCTTGCCGCCTTGGCTTGACTCCGCTTTCACATATCTATGTTTTTCATCAGAAAGGCAATCTGGGCAAGTCTACCCTAAATCAACACTTGTTATTGATTTAGGATCAATCGGTTTATCCATTGACAGTATGATTGCTATTGTCGAGTATGGAATGTGTTATATATGTCCTTTCCCATTGCATGCTCCGCACTTGACCAAACCAGAGCCATTGCAGTTGTCGCATTGATGTGATCCACCTAATAACTTGGATATCCGGCCAGTACCCTTGCATTTTGGGCATTTTACGGAACCTTTGCCGTTACATGTCTTACAAGTTGCCATTTGTAATCTCCATTGAAATGTGAAATATTATATATATTTATTAAATAATAAGTTACCACCACAGAAAAAAAGGATCGTTTTGATAGCGGAATCACTTTATCTTGTCTTTAAAAAAAATACCTCATACGATCAGGGAATAAAATAGACGGATATTTTGCATTGCAGTTATGGAATAAACGAAAGTGTCATATATAGCAATGAGATAATGCATAGCGAATAGAAAGCATGAATCAACTATTGGAGAACATAGCCTTTTTACTTAAAATATACAAAAAAATATACTGCATAGAATTGAAATTATTCCAACCAGAAGCTGAGATTCAAATTTTTAATAGTGCAAGGAGAAAAGATAACTTCTATTCTTTTTATATACCTTTGGTTAAGAATTTCATCAGATAATGGAAATTCGTACTCTCCATCGATTGGTTTAATATATTCCTGTTCAATAGAGGCTGGACTATCAGAGTTTACTGCTTTTGCTATTTTATTATCGATATTAAGTTTAAATAAACGGTTTTCGCCTAAAATATCTTTTTCATATGTTGACGTTCCCTTTACTTTTATAATAATTTTTTTTGCCCCATTCAGTAGAATACGATCTTCTACTAACATCTCTGCTCCCCGATCTGTAACAGTCCCTTCAAAAGTAACGGAATTATTCTTTACAGACCCTCTAAAAGTTGATCCATTGTCCGAAAATGAAGCTTTTTTAAGCGGAAATGGTTTAACTCCTGCGTATGTCGAATCATTTGTGTTTGAATTTTGGGTAACCTTATATCTTTGCTCTTCTTGTTCATAAACTTCCTGGTAACTCGAATTATTATAAGCCCTCCAAATGAAAAAAATTATAGATGCCAATAATATCGTAAATAAGCTTAAAAATGCAAATACTTTATATTTTCGATAATAGGAGGCATTATCTGAATAATTATAACGGTATGATGCGTCATTATTTGAATAATTATAACGGTATGATCCATCATCTTTTGATGGTCTGGTTATAGTGTTTTGAATATTTGACTGGGTAATTGGGTGTACGTCGTTATTAATTTTTATATCAGCTATATTATTATTAAATGTTATTTTGTTTTCATCATATAAGCTTTTAACAGGATATAATTTATTCCCTGATGTTAATTGATATATAAAATCATCTATTGATTTTAAAAATTGACTATAATAATTGGGGATATTTTCGACATTTCTTATAGCTTCGCTTAGAATTCTTTCGTTTTCTGAATGTATTCTTTTGTTAATTTCAATCTGATTTGTATGAATAGATATAACAGTGTCTTTTTCCGTCTCAAATTTCTGTTTTTCATTTTTTAGGTATAAAATATAATCATGAACTTTTTGTTTTTGAATATTTTGAACACTTTCAATCTCATTCTTGAAGCCATGTTTTTCACTAACAACCTTATAGATATCCCTTTGGCTACTATACGTACTAACATCTTCATTATCAGTAAAATATATAGTGTCGTATATATTTAATAAATCCAATGATTTTTTTAAATTGTCAATTAAATATTGTTTTCCGATTCTAGAAAAAACGACTAATTTTTTATTAGATATAAAATAATCATAAATATTATCAATATTCTTAAGAGTATAATCAATGTTGTCGAATTCAGATTTTGAGTCTGAAGTAACAATAAAATCTCTGGAATTACTTACGGTTAAAGTGTCATTAAATATATTCTTTTCAATAAGCGATGCATGAAAAGATGATAATTTATCAATTGTAATACTTTCATCAGGAATTCCATCTGTATATACAATGCTAGAGCCAATAAATGTCCCTTCTCTTGTGGATTTTTGCTCTTTTGCATAGGTGTATATTGAATATGAAATTGCGAATATCCCATTTACTAATTCTTTTCTTATGGCATAGATGGTTGAATTAGGAAATACTTTTATTCCATTAGATAGATCAAATATTTTTATATTTCTTGCAAACGATTCTTGGTCATAAACAAATGCAGATTGTCTAAAGTCATTTGGATGTCCAAAGGTTGCAAATGCAAAAACGTAAATGTTTTTCATGGAAATAAACTGAATTTTATACGTTCCAAAAATGTACCCTCATAGTCAAGCGGAACACCTGATATATTTTGATATAACCATTTTGATAGTAACTCGGCTGATGCTAAATTTACCTCTTCTATTCTTTCCCCATTTGCTGTACTTATAACATTCCCTATTGTAAAATATGTTTTATTTAATTCAAAAGTATTTACGCGTTTATTTGTTATTGGTAATTTCAATTGTATAAAGTCCTCTAACTCTTCTTCATGTGATACACCTGTCCTGCCAGAGATATCCCATTTGGAAATAACCAGTATTAAATTAACGGAGTTTAAATTCTTTCCTTTTGTCTCGAGTAGATCAAAAAACTCATTAATCAATACATCATCTCCTTCAGCAGTATCAAAACTTGTTACGATAATTACTTGAAGAGGTATGTTTGAGCTTAAATAGGCATCTATACTATTGATATAGTTCCCCCCTCTACTAATGTCACTATGATTGCCACCTGCTGTTTCTAAAAATGTTAAGTTTATTGGAGTGACTTTTTTTGATTTATTATTTGGTTTAAATACAAAATCTAATCTTGTTAGTTGATTTAATGGTGATCTATCAGGCAACATTCCTTTTTTCAACTTTGTAAACCATTCGTATAATAAAGCCTTTGCTGGTTTTGTATTTTGTGTATCTAGTTTTGGTCCTAATGCTCCAGCCTGGGTACCATAATAGTAAAGTATGGCGGATAAGATTACTGTTTTCCCTGAACCTGATATCCCAAAAAAGAACACAAAATTACTGTCAATATTTTTTATGTCGATTGGATTTCCTGTAATCAATGGGACATCTTTCTCCTGTGAAATATCTGCATATCCAGTATTTGATGTAATTTTTGTCTTTCTTGTATCTACTGGAACCTGTGTGCTTTCAGTAGATACAGAATCAGGTATTGGTATATTCTCATTATTTTTTTTATTTGAAGAAGATTTAGTCTCTTTTTCTTCTGGCAATTCTTTTTCCTGGGAATTATCGTTATCGTTGTTCATTTTTTATTGATTTTTTGGGATTATAATTCTTCCTTTTCTTCCTGTAGATATTTTATTTCTATTCTCAGCGGCAGTTACCAGATGAATTATTATTACAATTATAAAGTCAAGTAATATACATCCCGCTAAAACAACAAATTGATACATACCAAAATTTTTTATTGCGTGTTCAAAGGCAAAACCAATTTTACCAACTTCCTGTGTTTTAGAAAAAATAGGATCAAACTTAAACTTATTTTCACCTAATACTATATTAGCTCGGTTCCCTAAGTTATTATATTCAGTTAGTGATTCATCTATGTATTCTTGAGCATGAATATCCTGCTCATTTTTCGGCAAAAGCAAGAAGTCCTGAATTTTTTTATTCCATCTTAAATTGGTATTGTATATACTTGTTTTAAGACTCTTTTCATCTGGTGGTAAGTCTGAAATAATGTTGTCAATTTGAGCGCCCATTCTTGTCGCTAAATCATCATAGTCGTTATTCAGAGGTGTAAGCAAATCAACTTTTTGATGTGTTAATATTTCTATATCTCTGATTAATGATTGGGCTCTTATACCTATGCCTTTATTTCCTGGGTCTTTGATTTGTTCAATCAATTGTTTTTTCTTTATTTCAACATTTTGAGCAGTTTCCTTGTTATATTTATAACTTAGCCTAGACAGTATAGCTGTTTCTAAATCATTAAAATGTTTATTAATATCCCTCAACTCAGTCGCATAAATATCGGTTCTCATAAATCTTGTATACAAGGCGTTAAAGTTAGCAAGGAAACAGAACGATGCTATAAATATGTAAATCCCAACCAGACTTGATGTCGACCTGTTTTCCAGCTTTGCATTTCTCATTTTAACACATAGAAACAATAATAATAATGAAAGAACCAAAGCCATTATAAATGAAGCTGGTCCAAATATTTGTTGGAGTCCTATCCATGTTTGGAAAAAACTTACGCTAATTAGTAGCAATGCTAACACTGCTAAAAATAAATCTGTCGGTGTAATTCTTTTATTCATTTTTTTCTGATTATACTTGTTATTTTTCTTCTTATTTATCCAAACAAATCAATTATATTTTTTCTTCAGTATAAAGAAAATTTAATATTTTACCGACTCACATAAATACGCAACTGCCCGCCCTTGACTATCATATACGAATCTCACACATCGGCGACTTCCCACATTTACTTTTAAAACTCGATTTTTGCTGTCATAGTTATGAACCAATTGTAATCCATTTGGGCACGTAGTAGCCCGTGGCATACCCGCAAGTGCGCCGTTGTTGTAATTTTCAAATGAGGTCTTTCCACCATCAAATCCAGTTAAACTGCGAACTCTGCCATTTTTGAGAGTTATTGTGGCGGTTCGATCACCACGAGTTGTTTTGATCTTCTCGAAATTCCCGTCTTTATCGTAATTGTAGGAGGTATTGCCCCAAGATGAATTCACCGCCTCGATACGACCATCTCTGTTACGCTTGATGTTGTAGCCATAATTTTCTTTTCCATTCAGCGTTTCCTGAACAAGTGAAGAGAGCCCATTCCATTCGTCATAACTCATTTTGAGGTGCCCTCCGGTATAGTCTTTCACCTCAATTGGACGACCTTGGTGATCTACCTTTGTCTCCTGCCACTCTATCAGCTTTGTACCTGCCTTTGCTGGATACAAGAAAATAGAAGAGAGCAACCCTTGGGCATCGTATTGGAGAGAAGTGCACTGAGCAGGTGTTTCCTTGCGGGATAGTTGTCCATCCTGACGCCACTCCTGTGTTAATAAAGAACGTCCAGATACAGATAAACTTGACAATTTTCCGTTGTTATTGAATTGTGCAGCTAACCATGGCATTCCATTTCGTGATAGAGTTCTTTGTCTGCCATCCGGTGATTCGACGCAAGTCAGTATCTGTTTGTCTGGCGTTGTCACGATCATTTCAGTACCACCAGACGCAGCATAAGACCATGTCGTGATGGTTCCATCGTCTATAGATTTGGTTGGGCGCATGAATCGATCGTATTGCATGACCGTCTTATTTTCGCGCTCTTTTTTTCCCTTCAGTGTTTCTTGAGATGTTGCAGTCATGCCATCAGCCGCATGAGTAATAGTATGGTCAACAGTAACATTACCAATCTTCTCGGATATCATCTGTCCAAGAGAATTATAGTGGAACGAGCGAAGAATATCTGGTTTGCTATTCCCAGCTTTGCTAGACCAAGTGACAGCGGAAAGCTGTAAATTCGAATAATTGTATCCAAGAGTTCCAGTGTTTGAAGTCACTCCGGTTAACCTACCCTGAGTATTGTATGTGTAGGTTACTTCGACAGGTTTTGCATATTTGTTGTAGAAAGAGTTACCTGTCGCTTTTATCAATTTGTCCGCTTCATCATATCCAAGCTTGATCTCCCCAGCAAGCTGTCTACCAAGCAAACCGACAATTCGGGAGACCCGTCCATTAGCATCTCGTTCGTAAACCGTAACCTGAGCACCATCTTTGATTGCAACGAGATCACCTAATTTCGTAAAGTGCCACTCCTGACCATCTTTCAAAAAGAGTTCGTGTGTTTCTGCGTTTTTAAAGAAGTCGGGTTGTCCTATAGCTAATCCATAGAATGGCCCGTCAGCATCAGGCACCTGCAAGCTGCTTCCAGGCAAATCCTTTACCGGTCGAATATCCTTGAAGCGTGCATGGACGCTATTGAGTGGAGTCAGCAGTTCGTATCCTATGGCGTACGATACTTTACCACCCTTACGGTTGCCTGGAATGCGAACCTCCTGTAGCCGAGGAAGATCCATCGTCCAGCCTTGGCCCAATTCCCCTTTTGGACAAAAGAATGAATTGAAACTTCGCGAAAGTTGTAGCTCACTGCCGCCAGCTATGGGAATTACAAGATCAACTTCACCAAGCTGACAAGGGCCCAAAGCCTGTGTTTCTGCACCAGGAATAGAGACAACCTTATACTCTCTGTTCCCATCAGATACCCGATTGACAGTGAGCGGAACTGGCGCAGCATCCGTGATTGCCCGCTCAAGGCGCTCCGCAAGTTTGACGCTGCGATCCACCTCATTGCGAATATCAGCAGGCGCTTTGACCACATCACCAGAAGTGGCATAGGTTTTAACGGCTCTACTTTCAGGTGAGAGTTCTACTCCGCCGAAGATTTGGGACGTGTGGCGAATGTTCCCCACACTCCGCTCTCGTGGTACAGTAATGGCTGGTGTGACATGCTCAAAAGGTACTTTGCGAACATCGTAGTCGTGCATCCAGAAAGGCATGGGAACACCCTGATCGCGGAGCTTTTCAGCTACTGCGGTCAAAAGCGCTATCCGGCGCAACTCCGTGAAGACAGGCACTGGTTTGGTCATTTTTGACTCCTTGGGAGGCGTCAGAAACTGCTCTCCACCGATGGCATCATAATTGGTGGTGAACCACGAGGTGAAAGCCTGTGCGCCAGGTGATGACTTGCCTTCCTGATCGTCTACCAGCTTGCCATTCTGCCACCGCATCTTCTGCGTCTTGACTTTGAGAGGAACATCAAAGAGCGTCAATTCCTTGCGCGATCCCTCGTAGCGGCGCGATTCAGCGGGGACAATCCAGAACCGTTCCCAAATACCCATATTCTGAGCTTCATGCGGGTTGGCTCCACCAAAATAAGTTGTTTCCAGAACATTGGCATAACCAGGCACGCGACTTGCGATACCCTTTCTGGTGATATTGTCCACCCCTTGGCCATATCCTTTCATCAGGCGGTCAGCCTCATACAAAACCCAACCAACATAGGTATCTTCCGTCGCCTTGCTGTGCCGGATAACCATAGGTGATGCATGAGGGTTTGCCGGATTGGGATCAATCGTCACCGTCGGTCCCTCGCCATTCAGATAGACCGAGCGAAAAATTGTGACCACATCATCCAGACGCAACGGAGGAAGCTTGATGTTTCCGTTCTCTTCACCAACGAGCACAAGATTTCCGTTGGTATCGGTACGCACACCTTTCAGCTCACCCATTCCATCGAGCATTCTGCCAGAGCCGCCGAGATATACGCCGCCAACAGGAGAAATGGATAGGCCATCTCTTCTGTCACCCCAACTACCGCCGCGAGCGACCAGACCTCCGTTTTCTTTTCCCGTTTGTCCACTACCACCAATTTTGGAGACACTGTATTTTATCCCGTTCTCAATCACCTCATCGCGTTTATTCCTCACTCCAATTCGTATTAATTCTTGCCAATCCAACTTTAAGTCCATATTTACAATTGAGTTCTTGTATAATGGGGCAATCGATGAAAGCTGTCCGGAGGGCTCGATATAGGTTCGTGGCGCTATCCACTTTTCCCCAATAAGCTCCTTTTTCAATATTACATGTAATGTTGATGGAGCAATTACCTTTGCTATATCCAAACCTATTTGCGTGTTTCCAATCCATTCTAATGCCGTTTCAATATCTTTACCCGACTTTTGTAACAAGTTTCCTGTCTCCAAGTGAGTTCGAGAAATCCGATTTGTAACGACCTCGTCAAGTCCGGCGGTAGCACCACTAACAAATGTTGAACCTAATCCAGGTAAGAAAGGTGAATAAAATCTTACTAAACGAATAGCCTGAAGACCAACAACAAGAGGTGCAAGTTGGAAATAGTCATCCCTAAACTTCTCCGCCAGACGCAATTGACGCATTCCAACATCTTGAGTTTGTTGCATTATTTCATATTGCCGCTCATGGATATCAACTTGCTGTTCACGTATCCGATCCAACATATCGCGCTGTCTATCACGCATTTCGGCTTGCTGTTCACGTATGCTATCCATCACTTCAAGTTGTGCTGTGCGCATTTCGGCAGGAATCCGCTCTGTACCATTAAAATCGACGAAGTTTACTGGGTCACTACCACTATATGAGTAAAACGAGAGAGTCTCAGAGTCTATGGTGGGTATGCGCTTTTGCGGGTCAGGCTGAAGAAAACTGCCAAGGTTGGGAGCATAGGTCCGAGCCATTGTAAGATATCCCCCAGCTAAATCATCAATAAACAACCCTGCAAATCTTGGCATCAGAGACGCAGATCGCTCTGCATTCACTGGCACACCAAACGGATCGTAATCGCAGGTATGGCTAACCTTGCCTTGGGTATCTGTGACTATTCGTACAGAGCCCAAGTGATCGTGCAGCAGCCACTCCACTTTTCCGTTGCGTACAAGCGCAAGAGGAGTATCACCCTCCCAAATCACAAGAGTTCGCACACCATCCGGCTCATCAATTACCAGCGGATGCCCGATGCCCGACAACGGGTCGGGGATAAATCGGGTTTCTCCTGATGTGCTCTTGCGAACAATGAGCCGTCCATTGCCGTCATAACGGTATTCGGCAGATTCGTTGTCCGACTTCGCCTTTGCCAGGCGGCCATCTGGTCGATAAGCATACTTCCTTGCAACACCGTCAAGTGTGGCGCTGATCAGGTTACCACATGCGTCGTATTGAACTGGCTTCCCTACCACACTGGTCAACCGTCCCGCCCAATCGTAGGTACTAAGCTTTGCAGGGCTGCCGGTTGTTGATGCCTTTATGCAGTTACCTGCCTGATCATATTCGTATACATATTCCCGTCCAGCCGCGCCTGTTGCACGAACAAGCCTGCCCATAGTGTCGTATGCGTACTGCCTCGTAAATTGACCATGCTCGCTGGAGTACTCGCTGATAGCAGCAATCCGACCATCAGGGCTATGAGTGTATGAATAGCGAGATAATACCGAATATTGCCGATCAACGGGATTTCTGAAAAATCCGTGAGTAATCTCGTCCAGTTCACCATTAGGCTGCCGTTTCCAGAATGTCTTTATACCATTGGGTAAAGAACGAACAATAGTGTTTTGCCCAGTTTGGTAATCGTAGGTGATGTTGCCCGCAGGAGTCTCAATTTTCGTGATACGGCCAAGAAAATCATATGTCCACACAATGCGATAGAAATTCCCAATTTTCATCTCTAGAAGTCGAGAAGCATAATCATAGATGTAATGGATTGGTGAAGAGCCCTTGCGCTCAACAGCAACCAACTTTCCGCGATTATCGTAGCGATAAGCAACCTCGCCCTCACCATCTTTCATGGCTTCGAACTTGCCATTAGCGTCCAATTGCCAAGTAACAGGCGCCCCTTCGGGTGGGGTTTCGGTAACAGTCCTTAGAGAATTGTTAGATAAAAAGGAGTAGGCATATTGGGTTGTCCTCCCGGAAGGGTCTATTCTTTTTGATATTAGCCCATGCTCGTTGTATTCAACACGCCATGAAATACCTTCACCATAAACTGAGGGAATTGCAAAACCTGAAATGATCGCGTGTATTGAAAAATATCCTAAAGCAAAAACAGCGACAGTTAGAATTATTGCGACAGTAACTTTTTTCCGGACTGAACTATGTCTAAGTTTTTTCAACATAACAGCTTCAGATGTCACTATTATCCAATACCAAGGCAGTGTTAGTCTTTGACCTTATATCTTTCTAATGCAGAATCCGAAATTGATAATCGAGAGAGTATTGCTCTGCATTTATTCTAAAAAAGGCGTTTACTGTTTAAGCATATTTACTCTTGATTTTTACAAATAGATCCACATTACTATCCTGATTCATTGCCATCAGGGTACAATAATTGAGATGTGATAAAACATCATAATTTACGTATTACAAGTTGATTATCATTATACTGGCGTACAAATAAGTTGTATAATCAGGATTTTTTTTGGTTGAGTTTTTGAAGAAACTGCAGCATAAGCAGCTTAGACGAATGAGTTGGATCAGCTCCAGTCTTTGTGATGGTTCACTGCTGTCCAAGGAGCGTTTAGCAGGCTGAAGTTCTCCATTTGTCTTTATTGTCTATGACTCTCAGTTCTATTCCAGTTGCACGATTTCACTATCTCAAAAAATCTTCCTTTTTTAAGACACATTTCCTCATCCTGCCTTTTCGCTATATTGGACCCTATGCTTCAGGCAAGCCTATAGTTATTGGTTGGTAAGCAAACACTTAAGTGTATCAGGTATTTCTATGAGTTTTTCCCGCGTATATTCAGCCCCAACCATGGAGTTCCTCACCCCGGTCATCACAGAAGAGTCCAAGTTGCCGCTTGCCGCCTCGCCAATCTCCGCTGGCTTTCCATCGCCTGCTGAAGAGTTCGAAGGTCTAAAGATCAACCTTAATGATGAACTGATCAAGCACCCTGAAGCCACGTTTTATGCCCGAGTGAAAGGGCATTCAATGAAAGATGCTGGTATTCAGAATGGCGACCTGCTGGTTATTGATAAGACACAGGAACCGAAAGATGGCTGCGTTGCTGTCTGCGCTATTGACGGCGAGTTCACGCTGAAGCGCCTCGCTTTAAAAGAGGACAGCATTTATCTCATGCCTACCAATGCCGAATACAAGCCCATCAAAATCACTGAGAATAATGACTTTCTGATCTGGGGGATTTTATCCTATGTTATCCATAAGCCGAGATAACAGCGGCAGGAGACCACCCACCATGTTTGCCCTTGTCGACTGCAATAATTTCTACGCCTCATGCGAGCGCGCCTTCAATCCCGTTCTGCGCCTGCGCCCGGTTGTTGTGCTTTCGAATAACGACGGCTGCATCATCGCACGCTCTGAAGAGGCAAAAGCACTCGGTATCCAGATGGGCACGCCGGAATTCAAGTGCCGCCCGCTGCTCAAGCAGCATGATGTAGCAGTCTTCTCCTCGAACTATGCCCTCTATGGCGATATGTCTTCAAGGGTAATGACAACTTTGGCCACGCTTGCCCCTGAAATCGAAGTCTATTCAATTGATGAGGCGTTTCTAGATATGTCAAGCTTCACACGGTTCAATCTGGCGGATTATGCCCGGCTCATGCGCAAGACCGTCCGGCAAAATACTGGGATCCCTGTTTGTGTCGGTATTGCACCAACGAAAACGCTTGCCAAGATTGCCAACCGCCTGGCAAAAAAGAATCCGCACTATCAGGGCGTCTGTGTGCTCAAGAGCCATGCAGAGATTAATGATGCCCTTGAGCGCACCAAAGTCGAGGATATTTGGGGAATCGGGCGGCAGTGGAGCAAGCTGCTGCTGGCAAAGAGGATTGATACCGCCGCTGACATGGCGGCCGCGCCTGCATCCTGGATACGCAAGCACCTGCACATTGTCGGTGCAAGAATCCAGGCAGAGCTGCAGGGCAAATCATGCCTGCCGATTGAGCTGGTCAGGCCTGCAAAGCAAACCATCTGCACTTCGCGCTCATTTGGCCGCAGCGTAAGCACGCTTGCAGAGCTGCAGCAGGCTGTTGCAACATTCGCGGGCAAATGCGCTGTCAAGGTACGTAAGGAGAATGCGCTTGCCTCAATGCTGACGGTCTTCATTGCTACTAACCCGTTCGATGAATCGGGCAATCACTACTGGGGAACCCGCACTGCAGCACTGCCGCATCCTTCTCAGGATTCCATAGCAATTCTCAGGGTAGCTGAGGCTATTCTTGCCGGTATCTTTCGTGATGGAATGGTCTATAAGAAGGCCGGTGTTATTGTCAGCGGGCTTGTGCCAGAAGATCAATGCAGCACAACGCTTTCACTCTTTCCAGAGGAAGAGCCTGGCACAAATATGCGCGATGAAAAGCTTATGCAGGCCATGGATGCTATTAACCAGCGTTATGGCAGAGGAGCCGTCCATCTTGCTGCTGAGAACTCTGAAAGCTGGAAGCCGAATCAGGAGAGGCTTTCGCCATGCTCTACGACGCGGTGGGATGATATTATTGAGGTGAATGTGTGAGAAGGTCAATACCCTAGTTTGAGCGCGGTATCCTGTGAATTTAACCATTACCCATCCCCACCATCTCCAGCGCAAACTCATACTCCTTCCCAAACGGCAGCTGCAGCTGCTCCAGATACTCAGGAAACGCCTTCGCCCAGCTCACATAATAGTAAGCCAAAACCTGATAGCCGCTGAAGCTTTTGCCCGGCATGAGCGGCACCGTGTATCCCTCTTTCTCCGGGCTGATGCCATCGCCGCACTGCAAGCCAATTTGCATGGCAATCGCATGAATCTCCGGATCGCTTAGCTGCTTGAAGTATCTCAGTGCTTCAACCATGTATTCGGCAACAGCCATATTGATATCTTTGCCCTCGTGCGCTTCGGTGAACACTAGCATCTTCTTATCTGCCGGGTTCGTCGTTTCGCTTTGGGCATCACTGCCGAGCAGGTCTACATTTGCTTCTGCGCAAAGGCGTTCTAACAAGTCGCTGTGTGCCCTGAAACCTGCTTCTTCAACCAGAGAGAAATAATTCTGCAGGTATAGCTGCTTTGCCCAACTCTGCAGCAGTTCGTATTCATCGCCAGAGCCGCGCTCAGTTCGATACGGTTCATATTCCCGATATAACTGTTCTGCAAGTTGCTTTTCGGCACTGGTTCCTTTATGCTCTTCAACAAGTTTCACCCCGTAGAGGTTACAGTATTGTATGGCGCTTACAAGATTGAATGTTTTTGATTTCGATAGAATCCCGGGCGGCGCAATGGTCAGTATGTTCTCATCGGTTGTTGCCTTGATTCCTTCCTCTATGAGGCCAAGCAACGACAGAAATTGGTAAGGCTGAAGTTCCGGATAGTTAGTATAGAGGTAATCTTCGATGAACAGATCGATCGGCGTATTAAAAATCTGTCCATTCAACCCCTGAAACAATCCGGTGTAATACTCCTTGATGACTGCCTCATCGTAGCCTTTTTTGCTCAGTTTTCTTGCATCCTTTTCAAGAGAGCGAAGGAATCTCTCCTTGTTCTCCTCGTCGCTGACAAAGAGCTTGTTTCTGCCATTCCCTCTAGCTTCTGCAGCAAAAAGCAGGTGCGTCAGCTCATGCATGATCAGATGATGCACTGCCGGGTAATCCGGTTTGTACTTTACCAGATGATACTCGCGCTGGTAGTTTTCAGCAAATTCAATCTTTGCTGCTGTTTTTAAGGTTGCATCTTTCTGGATAACAATCTTTTTCCCGTGCTCTTTCTCCAGCCAGGCGACAAACTCCTGCACAATTCCATCACCCACATGCTCATCGAGCAAGGCTCTCGCCGCAGTGGTCGCAACCTTCAATGATTGCTTATAAAGCACATCCTGTATCGGGTTCTTGCGCATTGCAACAATGGCCATTTCAAATGCATTAGTGTTGTTGTGCTCCGCTGCAGCGTGCAAGGCAAAGGCGTAGTGCGTGTTGGCTGAATCCGGATTGAGTGGCAATGCCTTGAACAAGTAGGGCATCGCTTTATTCTGTTTGCCGCTCTGTATCAGATTGATGGCAATGATCGTCATGGCCTCATAATCGTTGGGCTTGTGCTGCATTGCGGTTTCATAGCATTTCATGGCAGCATCAATGTCGTGCTGGTAGCGGCAGAGAATATTGCCCATCATAATGAGAGCCCAATGATTTTTCGGATCCCAGCGCAGGGCATCGATAAGGCAGTTGATTGCATCCTCCTGATTGCCCTCTTCTGAAAGGATTTGCCCAAGGGTGCGATGGTACTCTGATATATGCGGAGCTTCCTTGATGAGCTTCGTAATCTGCTCTTTGGCGGCTTCGTACTGGCGGGCTTCACAAAGTTCAATAAATTTCTCGTACCGGCTGTTATGCTTTTCAATCAGCTCGCCTTCAATCGTGATATCGATAATGCCATGCACGATGGTAATCGTTGGCTTGTATGGCCCTACCGTGTAAAACTTCTTGATCTCCTCTTTCAGCACTTCAATATTATTCCCGGCATCTTTTGCCTTTGGGAACAGCTCAAACAAAAAGTCGTTTATGGAATGGATAATGTGCATACAGCATGTTTTACAAGTCAGGAAACCGGATAGTCGCTTAAGATAGTCAACCTCAAACACCTGCACAATCTTTCAGCCATTCTGGTGTACAGAGTTCGTGCGGAGAGTCTGTATGATTTTCGTAAGTTTTTAATAACCAGTAACGGCAAACCATGTTTCTCTATGTGCGGTCGATTCGTCTTCTATGAGCTCAAAGATTTCATCAAGCAGATGCATCAGTACGAACTCCCATTTGTTGAGGAGCAGGAGATTGACTTTTCAGCAAACTACAACATTGCCCCCGATACTGATATTGTGGTTCTACTGGGAGACCAGAGCAAGTATACGCTCACGCTGGCACACTGGGGAGTTATACCGCACTGGGCAAAGGCAATGCCGAAAGTCCGGCCAATCAATGCTCGCGCCGAAACCCTTGCCATAAAGCCATACTTTCGCCACATGCTGCATCGGTCGCACTGCATTATCCCTGCCAGCGGTTTCTATGAATGGAAGCAAACAGCACAGAGCAAAAAGCAGCCATACTACATTCACAGGGCTGACGGCAAACCCATGGCATTCGCAGGATTGTGGGACATCTGGAAGGAGGATGCCAGTGCAGCACCTATTGTGTCGTGTACGATCATCACCACCGATGCCAATCGTGAAATGAAATTCGTTCATGATCGTATGCCGGTTATCCTTGAGCCGGAACACTGGAAAGAGTGGCTCGATGCCAGCAAACCTGAAGCAGGGAAGCTGCTGCTGCCATCAAAAGACGGTGCACTTGCTCTCTATCCTATTTCAACGAAAGTCAACAACCCAAAGAACAGCCAGCACGACTGCATTGTCCCTTATGATGATAGCAATGAGACGGGAGAGCTGTTCAGGGTTTAATGTCCATTTCTACCAAGGCCTCTTGCTCAGTCGGAAATAGCCAGTTTGGTCAGATAGGTCTTGATGGAATCATGGAGGCCAATACCAAGCTTTTTGTGCATCCTGTAGCGGATGCTTTCCATTCCCCTTGCGCTAATACCGATAGTGCGTGCAATCTCTAAGGTGTCATAGTTCAACTTGATAAAGAGACAAATATGAAGTTCACGCTGGTTGAGCCCATGGTGCATTTTCTCGACCTTTGACAAAAAAGCAGCATCGCTTTCAGTCAGTTCAGTGCCATTGCGTTTTGAAATAGCGTCAATTTCAATGAGGTGCAGGCAATCATCAGTCATCTTCCTCTTCACCTTAGCATCAATGGCAAGAGAGTAAATCTGGTCAAGCAGAGTGCGCAAGCCAAGGCCCTTATTGCCTAGATTAACAGCAGCGACTCTTCCAAGCTCCTTTTCATTGGCTTCGAGAATTTTTTGCAAACGTTCGATCTCTTGTTCAAACTCAATCGGTGAGAGCTCAAGTCTTGATGTTTTCTTTCGTGTAGCTACTGCTTGCATGATTATTTCTCGTTTATCGATGGGGGATAACCGTCACAAATTGCTTCTCTGTATAGAGTAAAAATACAGAAAAGATAGCCGATATACTAAGTATTTAACTTGCCAGTCACTTATCAAAAATGGGGATAAAGAGTGGGTATCTGATTCTCCGTATTCTATTATTTCCCAGTTCATGAGCAGAACCCATCTCATTCCTTTAGTCAGCAAATGGATTGGCGACATTGTCTACAGGTTTGATGCTGATTTTGTCTGGCAGGTCACCTTCTTTCATACTGGCAACAATATCATTGAAGAGTGTCTGCAGGATTTCAGCATTACCAAGGCCTTCCTTGTCTCGGGTGAGATCAATGTTGCCGTAGATGGTAATGCGATCCTCACGGTTTTCGACGGTCAAATCTCCTATGCTTAGCGAGTCTGTTTCATTGGCAAATGGGGCGATCTTCATTGCTTTCTTGTTCATAGTGCGTCCTTATGTTTTATGTTCATTTGGCCTTTTCAATCAGCTCTTCAATGCTATCACATCTATTCAATAATTCGATCGGGAACGATAAGGTCTTGGCATGGGTAGCTCAAGTTTCGACAGTTTGGCTGTAGCGGATAGTTTCGGGAAAAAGTTAATGCCAGCCAGTTTCTCCAATTCGCTGATGCTCAGTATCTGCAATTCATCAATGTCTTCATTTTTAACGTAGTATGCCGCACCCCTGTTCTTTTTGGGGTCAAAGACCAATTTGTAAACATGTGTTGGAACCAATACCCTGCCATTCAGTCGAGCAATATTAGCACCCTGGTAGAGTGGTCCCGTGATGACATAGAGTTCACCGGTATTGAGGACAAGAGTTCGTAATGAAGATTCAATACCTTCCCATAGGATCGTGTTCAGCTTGTGATTCTGGGGTATCATGTTGGCCAGAGTGAAGCATTGCTGCCGTGCACTTCTGTTTGGCATATCGGCGCTTGGTGCCATGTGCCCGCGGTCAAAACCGGATCGAACATAATCATTCAATTCAGCCCGTTCATCGGCTGGCAGGTTATCTTCATGATGAAAGGCTTCCCGTCCTTTCAATTCCCTGGCATTCTCAATGCTTTCTCTGGTAAGATGTTCAGCTGACCAAATGGGAGTCCGGGAGATACCGGAGTGCATAACAGCAAAGTTGTCATAACATAATTCACGGGCCTTTGCTTTAAGGGAGGCTTTTTGAATATCCGGAGCAACTCCGTTCAGATATTGCGCAGGGCACGCTGTTGTTGCCGCAGATACGGTCTGAGCGGTAGATGCTATCAACAACATGAGGAGGGTAACTATCCATGAGTTCCTCGTGTGCATGTATTTTTTCATGTAAGGTGTTGTTTTGTTATTGGATCAGCTCTTTTTCAGGCAGCGTACTGCATCAAGAGGCATTTGCAAGAGCAGAAAAGCAAAGATGGCGAAGAGGTTTTTGACCATGAGAGTACAAAAAACAATGTCCAGTTTTGTAATGAGGTGTCACCTTTTTGAAAAGAGAGCGCGAATAAGAAATAGAATTAAGAGCCATTCAGTAGTTAAAAAAGGCATGAATCGCTCTGTTTTGAATTATTATTATCTTTTTTAAGTATTGCAAGGATATTTATAATGTAATATAGATAAAAAACAAAAATAATTAAAAACTACTAGGCTTTTCATACGGTCTATGGATGAGTGATTTTATTAATGCATAAAATTTTACAACAATGGGCTATTACATTCTCAACGGCAACATCCACAATGCAGACCACCCTGACATGCTTTCAACTGGCAAAGCCTCTGCACAGTATTCAAAATGGAAAGTCAAAATTGAGCGCTTATCTGCAGGTGATGTTATTTTCTTATATCACAATGACCATGGTATTGTCGCTCTTGGAGACGCTGATGGCATACTCAATACGGCACCTATTAATGGGGTATCAGATGAAGAATATTATATGACGCTTCGAAGATATACGACATTAATAAATCCAATACCGTTCAAAAAAATTAACAACATTATCAGCACGAATTGTAATGTTAGAGGTACTCTTAATGCGCTTCCTGATGATAGCGGTAAGGCTATTTTAAAATACATATACAACCCTTCAAATGGTGTTCTTTAGCACATTCAAAAAGAACTAGTCAGATATACTAGTTCTGTAATCGTGGCAAGGGGTGCATAGCGCCCTCCTTGCCACTCACTGATGTTCGCCGCATGCTCGGCACCATGTGCCCAAGAGGCCATTCGGCCAGTTCAGCAATTGCCAGGCGCTGCACTCCGCCCTCCGGGCTCCATTTGCGCAGCCATGCTTTCGCTTCCCCCCGCAACAGCCTGCAGCCGCAGCCGGTTGCTCTCATGGCACGGCAACAGCCCGCATTCGCAGCCGGTTGCATCTGGTGCAGCAAGCTTGCATCCGCACGCAGCTGCATTTGGCGCTTTCAGCGGCTCGATGCCCCCAGGTTGTGCAGCCTCCCTCCGCTACATGCCGCTGACGCGGTATGAATGCTATGGGCGGCCGCACAACCCGGTGCATTATTTTAGCTC
>CAINOC010000011.1 GCA_903851385.1 uncultured Chlorobiaceae bacterium
CAACCTCCGTTAAGCCAACTCTAAATAACCTGTTTCTGAAATGTACTATTTTTAGTCTAAAATTCATGCATAATATAAAAGAGCAGGCTGAGCGCATGAGGTTGTGGTGATTGGGTGAGGGGCGTATTTGCTCTCTGACCTCAACGATCTATCAGAGCGTCGAAAGATCTTTGAAGGAGAAAGTCGCTCTCGTTATGCTCTCTCTGTAGGAGAATGAGATAAAATCTTTACCTTTTTAAAAAGATATACTCATCAATTTCACAGCGGCAGAGACATTGAAGAAAATCATTATCATTGCCGGACCTAACGGAGCAGGCAAGACTACATTTGCAAGGCACTTTCTTCCGCAGGAAGCTCATATGCTTCGTTTTGTGAATGCTGATCTTATTGCAGCCGGGCTATCACCGTTTAATCCTGAAGTTGCGGCCATTAAGGCTGCGAGACTTATGCTCAAGGAGATTGATGAGTGCGCACAAAAGGGGGAAAGCTTTTCTTTTGAAACGACCTTATCAGGCCTGAACTATCTGCGACGGATTAAAGATTGGAGAACAGAAGGATATATTGTTAAAATATGGTTTCTCTCGTTGGACTCAGCTGATTATGCTGTTTCGCGAGTGGCGGAACGTGTAGAGCAGGGTGGGCATAATATCCCAGAAGAGATTATTCGCCGCAGGTTTGCAGCTGGTATAACCAATTTTCAAAATAAATATAAGGCTGTGGTGGACTCCTGGGCATTGTACGATGGCACACTCACTCCGCCAAAAATGATTGGATGGAGCTAAGATTATGAATACAACAGACATTCGATTATCCTCTGACCCTGATATGGCTGGCTCGTATGCTGCGATGCAGCGTGCGGGGAGGTCTGCCGAGGACCTGGCTATCCGGACCAATACAGCGATCATCACCAAGATTGATGGTAAGATGGTCCGTCTTACGGCTGAAGAAATCATCAAGCGCCGTGAAGCTGCAGGTACAACCGAAGAATCATGAAATGGCTGCAAGTCCTTTCTGCTTGATGAGCGAAAGGAGTTTCAGTGTTGGCCCTGCGGGCTTTTTGATTCCACGTTCCCACTGGCTGACAGAATCTTTGCTCACATTCATGCATGGCATTTTACGGGCTTAAAGTCCCCGGTTTTAATGAGTTTTCGAGCTGATCCTCAGAAAGCGCAAAAGTACTTTTCGCCATCTTTTTGAACCATCGTACCTCGTCTATTTTTATGTTGGTGTGTCTTTTTTTGGATTCACCCGCCGTTTATTTTTCCACGTCCAAATCCTGAGCATGATATCGCGCTCTTTATTCCTTTCATCACTCAATAACGGATTCTTTTGCAGCTATTGAACAACGAACTTTCCTGTTATTGGAAAAGATAAAGAGTTTCGCGAACTTGGTGTAAGTTTTACCAAAAAACACCTTTTAATGAGTGCAATTAACGATGCCTGCATCGGTTTACATGGAGTCGTCAGTGATTAGCTACCTTACTGCGCGGCCAAGCCGCGATGTCGTCACTGCCGCACGACAAGGCTATAACCCTTGATTGGTGGCACAACCAACGGCAAAACTATGAGGTTTATATTTCAGCGTTGGTGGAAGAAGAAATCTCATCCGGTGATCCGATTGCTGCAGAACAACGAGTAAAGGCCGTTTTATCAATACCAAGCGTGGCAATATCTCCCGAAGCGCAAGTGATCGCTACCAGTTTGATTACCTCAAAAGCTATACCTCCCAACTGCACAGAGGATGCCATGCATATTGCAATTGCAGCCGATCAAGGAACAGAATATTTACTCACTTGGAATTTCAAACACATTAACAACGCAGAAACCAAGTCACTTATTGCAAAAGTCATTGAAGCAAGTGGCTATATCTGCCCCATTCTCTGTTCACCAGAAGAATTAGGAGTATTTAACAATGATTGATGATCCTATTGTTGAAGAAATAAGAGCGCACCGGCAAGCTCATGCGGCCCGATTCAATTACGACTTGGATGCCATTTTTGCCGCGGTGGTAGAACGGGAAAAAAGCTCTTCGCGTCAAGTCATAAACCGCCCTTCCCGGCGAATACATGAACCTCTGAAGGCTGAGATTTTGCCACTATCCATTCAGCCTCGGATAACTACTGCACACTGAAAGACTTAGCTTTACGCTGCTGAGGATCTGGCTATTCGAACCAATACAGCGATTATTACCATGATTGATGGGCATGTTGTTGTCAGGCTAATCGCTATCTGCAGAACTTTGCAGAGCATAAATAGCACGCTGAAGAGTATCA
The DNA here is from genome assembly GCA_903851385.1 of uncultured Chlorobiaceae bacterium. Classification (GTDB taxonomy): domain Bacteria; phylum Bacteroidota; class Chlorobiia; order Chlorobiales; family Chlorobiaceae; genus Chlorobium. The sequence continues at coordinate 2,274 of CAINOC010000011.1, forward strand.
GGGGAAGTAACCCTGGTAATTGAAAAAGCCCCCTCTTGCGAAGGAGCTTTTCATGGTCAACCCTACCGGACTTTTGTCAGCAAGGTCAATCTTATTGGCCTGCTTCCGCTTTCGCTTCAGCCTTTTTTTCAGCTCTTTTCTCAGCGTGTCTTGCTTCGTGTCTTGCCTTTTTTGCTTCGTGTCTTGCTTTGTGTCTTGCTTTCTTCGCTTCATGACGAGCTTTCTTCTCAGCTCTTTTCTCAGCCTTCTTATCAGCTTTGATCTCTTCTTTGATCTCAGCTTTCTTTTCGGCTTTTGCTTCGATTCTTGCTTCAGTCTTTACTTCTGCCTTTTTATCAGCAGCGAAAGAAACACCACCAAAAATTCCGGTCATTGCAAGTGAAACGATAATACCAGCGATCAGATTCTTTTTCATAAGTGTCAGTAGATTGAGTTTTTTAGTTACCTGGAAGACAGATTATTCTGCTTCCTACTTCTAATACGCAGGCTGATGCACTTTCTTTCAAACAATTTTTTCCGGGAACCATTCTTTGTTCCCTTCTCTGATGAAAGACAGATAAAATATACTTGTGATACCGTCTTGCATTTCTGTATTTTTACTCTACACTCTAACACCATTTTTGACGGTTATCCCACAACGATAAACGAGAAATAATCATGCAAGCAGTAGCTACAGGAAAGAAAACATGGCTCATTACACAATTTAGTGGAATAAAGCTGTAGACTGCAGTATTTAAGGACTATGCAAAAATTAACTACACATTACCAGCAACAATGACGGCTATTATTTTTTTACGGGCTTCTCGATAATACTTATGTCCAGATGGCTGAATGGTGGCTTTGAAGCCAGAGAGTGAGTTTGGAAGGCGGCTTGTTTACTCTACTACTACCTGCCGGGTTTTACTACGAATTTCGAGGCCGGGATGGGTGGTGGCGAAGTACTGCATCGTGGCGAGATCGGTGTGGGAAAGAAATGAACCGGGAATGAGAATACAGCGCTTTGGGTGGGCGTAGTTGAGCCAGGACTGGATCTGCTGCTGTTGTTTGTTTCCAAAACGGTAAATCCAGAGTAAGGCTATATCGGCTTTATAGATCTCGCTCTCTTTGAGACGGCTGGTACCTGAAACCATGAGGAGAGTTCGTTTGCGGCTCCAGAGCTTGAGTACCTTTTCCTGCGGGCGAACTATTACCATTGATGAGAGCGAAAGTTTTGTGCTGTCACGAAGCAGGTGACGATGGGTAGGCACTTTTGTGATAAGAGAGTCAGGGGTATAAAACTGGACGACGGCTTTTGGTGCAACCAGGCCATACTCGTCGAGCTGCCCTGCAATGCGCTTCTGGTCGCGCAATGACCTGCCGGCATCAATCAGCACCGTTTCGCTGCCTGAGGAGATAAGGGCCGCAACGTTCTTGCCGAGATTGACAGTAAGTATTCCGGGAGCAACAGGAATAGGCAAGATGAGAAAGGAGTACCAAAAGAGGATATTCACTCCGAGAAGAAGTGATACTGCAAGCTTTCCCCAGGCTTTGCGATAGCTGAACAAGAGCAGGGATGCAAGCAGTGTATAGTAGAGCAAAACCTGGATAGCGTCCGGCTTGAAATTTATTGAGGCAAACGGAAGGGTGCTGAAGAACAGCGCGGACTTGAGAGTAAGCTCGGCAAAGAAAAACGAACTTGCTGCAAAGAATGAAGCTGCATAGCTGGAAACAAGGTTGAGGAGCAGCATAGGAACAAGATCGTACATCAGCAGATTGGAAAAAAGCACAACGGGAATATTGGCAAGCAAGCTGACAAGTGAAAATGTGCCAAAATAGTAGGCAATGACTGGTGACACCCCGATAATAGCAGAAAGCGTTACCATAAAACTGCTGAACAGGGCATAGCCAGCACTCTTAAGGAGCCCACTCCCCTTTTGCCGTGGCCCGATGAAGCGGGGATAGATCAAAAAGATTGCCAAAACGGCTGTATTGGTCATTACAAAACCGGGATTCAGGAGGTCAAGGGGATTGAAGAGGAGAATAAGAAGATCCGCAAAAGCTAGTGAGTTGACGGGGTAGGTTTTCTTTCCAAACGTCTCTCCGCTGATCAAGACAAGGGACATGAAGGCTGCACGCAGGACCGAAGGAGAGTTTCCGGTTACATAAGAATAGACAAGCAGGATAAAGGGAAAAAGCGCAAAGGCGATAAAACGGCCCGTCGAAGTCACCTTGAGGCGCTGGAGACAGATGTGAATGGCAAGGGCGAGCAGGCCGACATTGAGCCCGGAAACCGCAAGGATGTGCGCTGTACCAGTCAGCTTGAATGATTCGAACACACCCTCCGACATTGACTCCTTTTCACCGATCAGTACTCCTGCCGCAAGCTTTTGCTCCTGACCGTCAGGGATGAGCTGTTCAATGCTCTTAGTCATATAGTCGTAGACCGGAAGCACCAGCAAATGCTCAAAAGGGTTCATCTGCCGGTACCCTTCATGCTGCAGCTGCCAGGGACCGGCAGAGAAGAGCTGAACTGCAACCTGTTTGAGGCGACCGGCTTTGCGGGGATCGTACTCTCCCCTGTTTGCGGCCTCAGGGATAAGATCGAGCTTTCCTTTCACCCGAATCATATCACCATAGTGCACATCAATACCCCGGGATCCTGATGAACGCATAATTACCTTTACCCTGTCGTTCAGCTTCACCTTCCGGCCATTATCAAACACCTCTTCAACGTCCATAAACCAGCCTGCTCCCTTTTCAGACAGATCAGGCCGGCCGTTTACTCTTCCATAGAGTAAAACCGTTTTACCGCTGAATTGCAGGATGCTATTGGAGGGAAGGCAGTTCAAGCGGAACGAGCCGTAGGCGGCAAAACAGAAGAGCACAAAAAAAGAGTAGAGGATCGAGCGGAAGACTATCGAAAACGATGCTTCATGTCTGATTTTTTCGTAGAGCAGAGTTCCGAGCAAAAGAATAAGGGAGAGTGCACAACAAAGCATCCATCCCTTGAGGGAGGCTGAAATACCTGCCCCCGAAAGAATTCCAAAAATGACTATAAGGAGCAGTCGCACTGAGGGGTAAGGTGCGCTTGAGAACGGCAGAGACTGCCGCAGGGCCTTTATACTTTTCAGGTCAGGCACATCATTGATTTTGGGAGAGTCTTAAAAGAGTGGAAAAGAGATAACAAAACCCCTCAACACACTTTTGAAGTAAAATATTACAATGGTTACAATGAGCACCCTTTTCTACTTTTCAAAACGATGAATATAAAGGAATATTAACGTATTTTTTAATAAAATAAAAGTCATCAAAATCTGATCGTCGATGAAATTCAATACCTCGCTTAAATCGCACCATCCGACCGCACAATAGCCGTCTTCATCCCGCCTTTTACAGATACCGGCAAACCGACCAGGAAACTTATTCACACGAAGATGATTAGCAGTATGCCATTCATAGGACGATTCACAGAAATCGCTAACCGATACACCTGCCTCATAATAACACAGCAATGATACAGTATATATATACAGCAATGGCCTCCTATAATCTTTAGAATATTTATAAATAATAACTTAACGATCTCGCCTTAAGACTTGGCATGGTTATTGCAATTAATAGTAAAGGGCTTAATTGTTTTGCGTTTTTTACGCAGTAAACCCAAATCAGGGAATAAAAAATGAAAAAGAAAGTTGTAGCATTACTGGCAGGGGCAATGTTGACTTTTGCAACGAGCGCAATGGCAGTACAGCCATTACAATCTGCTGATCTTTACATAGGCGGAACCTACAGTACAATTAACATGCTTCAGGGTACTACCGATCACGGAAAAGTATCATGGGTTCAAGTAGCAGAGAATGGCGGTTCTATTGAAACATCTACTCTTAACGGACAGCAGCTCAACTATCTCTACTGTGTTGATATTTCTACTACTGTTGGTGTACCTAATGATTATAATAATACTTTCGTAAGCAACAGCGGCCAAATCCATCTTAATGGTACCCCGTTAACGGTAAATAATGCAGGATCAGTCGCTTATCTATTACAAACCTATGGTATTAATGGACAGGGAGACCAGGCAAAAGCACTTCAGGCCGCTATCTGGACTGAAATTTATGGTACAAATAGTGCAAACCAGTATATATTAGATACTACGTATTATAACGCTAACGGCGGTTCAAAAATAGTAAATTTGTACAATACTTACGTTGCTGAAGCAAATACTCATTCCGGCGCCGTGGATCAATTGCGCTGGCTCTCTCCCGGTCTCTCAGGAGACCCTTCTGTCTACCAAGGCTTGGTTACCAGCGGTCCGGTTCCCGAACCAAGCACTATTGTACTGCTTTGCGCCGGAATTATTGGGTTGGCAGTTTTCGGCAAGTATCGCACGGTCAAAACAGCATAATAGTCACCCTTCATAACATAACGAAGCATATCATTATAAGAAAAGGCACTGGAGACAGTGCCTTTTCACATTTCCAGCAAACTTAACCTGCAGACTAAACTAAAGCTGTCCTCTCAAGAGAGGCTTAGTTTTGTTGGGGTTCAGGAATCACCCCAACCTACAAAACATCAAATCATTTCCGTTATTTATGAGATTAAAACACTCTTTATATAGCACACAAAGGAGGCGTTTTGATCATTCATAGAAACCGATAAGTATTGACTATCTGAGATGATGTCTGAGCCATAAAAGATAAAAAAGCATCCAAACCATTGAAGAACCTGCAGAAGGCATTAAAACAATATCTTAAAGAGCTGTATATTGTTCTTTTTTAATTGAGCCTCTAACTTTTTTATCTGACATGCTTGTCAAAGATATACTGAACGCTGCCGTTAAACCCGTATTCAGCTTTGAGTTTTTTCCCCCCAAGAGAGACGAGGAGTGGGAAACGCTGTTTGAAACCATTGCTGCTCTCTCACCTCTCAATCCTTCGTATGTGAGCGTTACATATGGCGCTGGCGGTTCAACGCGATCCAGAACCCATAATCTGGTTACAAGGATTCAGCAAGAAACCGGGCTGACCGTAGTATCACATCTGACCTGCATTGGTTCGGATAGAGATGAGACTGCCAGGATTCTCGAAAACTACCAGGACAACGGCATCGTCAACGTCCTTGCTCTGAGAGGAGACAAACCTGCCGGAGTTGCGACTCTTGATGAAGCCATCAAGGATTTCCCTCATGCCATAGATCTTGTCGGGTTTATTAAAACCAACTATCCTGCAATTGGTGTAGGGGTTGCGGGGTTTCCTGAAGGGCACCCTGAAACGCCTAACAGAATGAAAGAAATTGAGTATCTGAGAGAAAAAATCGATGCTGGTGCTGACTATATCGTGACCCAGCTCTTTTTTGACAACCGTGACTATTTTGACTTTGTAGAACGCTGTGCCATTGCCGGCATTACCGTTCCAATTATTCCGGGAATCATGCCAATCACGTCAAAAAAAGGCATGATCAGAATGTCGGAGCTGGCACTCGGTGCGAGAATCCCCTCCCCCCTGTTATCAAAAGTCCTGAAAGCCGCAAATGATATAGAGGTAGCCTCAATCGGTATAGAGTGGGCTACCCTTCAGGTTCAGGAGCTGATCGACCATCATAGCAAGGGTATTCATTTCTACACCTTGAACATGGCCGATGCCACCCTTCGAATTTTTAATAACATCCAGCAGTAAACGGGCTGAAAAGAACTATCCTCTCAGGAGTGGTTTAGTTTTGTTGGGGTTCAGGAATCACCCCAACCGTACATAGAGGAACGCTGAACGGTCAGAAGCGTTCGTTCTGAACCAGCTGCTCATAGGTTTCACGTTTGCGAACAAGTGTTACCTCGCTTCCATCCACCATAACTTCCGCAGGACGCAACCTGCCATTGTAGTTGCTACCCATTACTGCTGCATAAGCCCCTGAGGACATTACTGCCAGCAGCTCCCCTTCTTCGGCACCCGGAATTGCCCTGTGTCGGGCAAAGAAATCACTTGACTCGCAAACAGGGCCAACCACATCGGCAATAATAGTGTTTTCATGATGGGTGACAGACTGAATTTCGTGATGCGACTGGTAGAGCGCCGGACGAATCAGTTCAGTCATTCCTGCATCAACGACAAAAAACTCCTTTCCGGTATGATTGCGCTTTTTATAGAGAATTCTAGTCAAAAGCACCGATGCATTTGCAACGAGGTAACGTCCGGGTTCAAAAATCACTTTGATGCCGGTTGGAAGAAGCATTGGAATCAGCTTGTCAGCAAACTGCTCAATCGGTGTGGCTGGTTTCAGCGGATCGTAGGTTACCGGAAACCCTCCGCCGATATCAAGAAATTCGATAGCAAAGCCATGGGCTTTCGCTGAATCCAAAATAGTGAGCAGCTTTGTGGTTGCCGCCACATAATATTCGGGATCGAAAATCTGCGAACCGATATGCATATCGAGTCCGACAAGCTTGACATTCTTCAATTGACCCAGAAAGTCAAATACCTCCGGCAACTCTGCTTCGTCTATGCCGAATTTTTCTTTGCTGTCGCCAGTGGTAATATAGGGATGAGTTTCGGCCGTTACGTTTGGATTGATTCGTATGGCAACGGAAGCTTTTTTAGCATGCTCTCCTGCAATACGATCAATGGCCTTCAGCTCTGAGAATGATTCAGCCTTCAGCATGAGGACTCCGCTTTCGAGTGCATAGGCAATCTCTTCGGGTTTTTTGCCCACACCGGCAAAAATAATCCGGTCAGGGGAAACTCCAGCCTGGAGTGCACGATAGAGCTCGCCCCCGGAGTTGACATCACAACCACATCCAAGTTCTCGGAAGGTTTTGATAACACTGAGATTAAAGTTGGCCTTTACCGAGTAACAGGTGAAATGCGGTAAAGCTTCAAAAGCTCGCTCGAATGCCCTGTAGCTTTCAACAAGACTTTGACGGGAGGTCACAAAAAGAGGAGTTCCGAAAGTACCGGCAAGTCCATCAAGTTTGACCTTATCACAGCTTAGCGTCTTACCGGTATATTGAAATATTTTACTGTCAAGCACGGGTTCGTTACCTTTTAAAGTGTTAGAGAGAAGTCAAAAATAGCTTTTCTCCAGTTATCAAGGAAAGAAAAAACCGATAACTTGCAAAATCTCCTGACAGGGCTTATATTCTCAACTCTTATACAACTCATACCTGATTGGTGTTACCATGGCAAAAG
>CAINOC010000012.1 GCA_903851385.1 uncultured Chlorobiaceae bacterium
AGCCAAGTTCCTCGAGGGCAAGAAAAGAAGCCTTCGTAGGTTAGCCAGAGAGCTTGGTCAAACCGTTTCGCCTATACCTATAACAGTATAAAATAAAGGAAATTACTATACTTGTTCATGGAAAGGCTGAGGGCCAGCTTTATACAAACACCAATCGCCCGCTAGACTCCGGCGATATGATGGTAAAGGGATTCAAACAGCGGTCTACCGTCAAGTGATCCCAGCAGCTTTTCACTGGCTCTCTCAGGATGAGGCATCAGACCGAGAACATTTCCCTGACGGTTAATGATTCCGGCAATATTTTGCAGTGAACCGTTAGGATTAGCTTCTTCGGTCACCTCGCCGACAGCATTGGTATACTTAAAAACAATCTGGTTGTGCTCTTCGAGGCTTTCGATTACTTCAGAAGGGGCAAAGTAGTTCCCTTCCCCATGAGCGATTGGAATGCTGAGAACGTCATCCTCTTTATACTGGTCGGTAAAAATGGTGGTGCAATTCACAGGCTTGATATTTGTCTGGCAACAGAGAAACTTTTTATCTCTGTTCCTCGAAAGTGCACCTTCAAGAAGTCCGCTTTCAAGCAGAACCTGAAACCCATTGCAGATGCCAAGCACAGGAAAACCTTTGCGGGCAAACTCTATAACCTCCTGCATGATCGGTGAAAACCGGGCAATTGATCCAGCTCGAAGATAGTCGCCATAGGAAAATCCGCCAGGAAGGATAATTGCCTTTGCCCCTTTCAGATCGTGCTCATTATGCCAGAGCATAACCGGCCTGACACCTTCAAACGAACTAGCAGCATATTCAGTATCGTGATCACAGTTTGAACCGGGAAATACAACAACACCTACAAGTACATCAGCCATAGTTGAATGCTATTTATTTAACGTGCTCCAGCTCAAAGGAATAATTTTCCATGACTGGATTCGATAACAGTTTCTGGGAGATCTCATTGGCGATGCGTTCAGCTTGAAGAGAATCCTCTTCATTGATAGTCACTTCGATATATTTGCCGATTCTGGCTGACTCCACGGTACCGTACCCAAGATTTTTCAAAGCATGCTCTACGGCTTTTCCTTGAACATCAAGAATAGACTGCCTTAGGGTAACCTTTATTTTTGCAGTATAGGGCATTATCACACGTATAGTTGAATGGAAGAAAAATTCAAAGCTGCCATTGACGGCACATCAAAGTGAACGACCTTACAATTCCGAGCAGAATATACAACAACATGGCAAGAAAAAAAGCCTTGGCATGAAAGAGGAGAACACAGAAAATGGCCACAATATAGAGCGACATTTGCAGAGGCTTCTGCCGGAAAGACTCAACCGTAGGCTTGGGTAACGTATCATAATTCACCTTGCTGACCATAAGTATGGCGAGCCCTGTAGAGAGCAGTGCGAGAACAGGCTGCATCGACTGGGCAGGGAAAACCGGGTCCACGCTCATCCAGAGAATAAATCCGGCAATGGTTAATGCCTGGGCTGGAGTCGGAAGACCGGAAAATGAGTCTTTGGTATAGCCGATCATACTGATATTAAAGCGCGCGAGTCTCAGTCCACTGCCAATCATAAGCAAAGAGCTGACTAAAATACCGGTAATGCCGGGTAACCCTTCAAGACCAAATTTGTAAACAAGGTACGCTGGAGCTGCTCCGAAAGAGACAAGATCTGAAAGCGAGTCAAGCTCAAAGCCGAAATCAGAAATACCATTGGTCATTCTGGCAACAAAACCATCGATGGTGTCAAAAAAAGCTGCAAGAATAATAAACCAGCACGCCATCATAAAGCTCCCCTCTCCCGCCATAACAATTGCGATATAGCCGGAAACCATGTTCATCACTGTAAAAACGGAGGGGACGAATGAACGCGATACAAACGAAAATAATTGCAGGCGATCCTGAGAACTGTTTTTCAGAAAAGGAGGATAGCGTTTTTGAACCTTTTTTTTGCCGGTATCATCCATATATAAAAATATCCTACATCAGAAAAAGGTTATGCCTACAGGCACACGAAAGCCATGTTGGCGTATATCTCCGAAAAGTACAATCTTTTCAGCAAGTTATTAAACAGAAAAAAGCGAGAGCCCGCAACACTCAGTAACTTTCATCAGCCGCAGGGAACTCCTTTTCCCTTACATCATGAACGTACTGACGGACTGCATTTTCTATAACAGTATTTAAATCCGCGTACTGACGGACAAAACGGGGGTGAAATTCCCGGTTCAGCCCGAGGATGTCGTTTACGACAAGAACCTGACCATCACATTCAGGCCCGGCACCGATACCGATGGTGGGAATGGTCAGTGAACGTGTCACTTCGGCGGCGAGAGCAGATGGAATTTTTTCAAGCACAACAGCAAAGGCTCCTGCTTCTTCGAGAATTCTGGCGTCATCAAGCAGCTCTTGTGCCTCCATGCCTTCCTGGGCTCTTACCTTGTAACTCCCGTACTTATAAATCGACTGCGGCATAAGACCGAGATGACCCATAACGGGAATACCAACATCGGTAATTCTTTTGACGGTTTCGGCAATAATCCTCCCTCCTTCCAGCTTTACTCCATCGCACTCATGCTCCTTCATGATTTTTCCAGCATTGCGCAGTGCCTCTTCGCCTGAAAGCTGATAGCTCATAAACGGCATGTCGGTAACCACCATCGCCCTGTTGCTCTCGTCCTTCACTCCCCTTACTACTGCTTTCGCATGATAGATCATCTCATCAATCGTGATAGGAAGGGTGGTGCTGTGACCTGAAAAAACATTGCTTGCTGAATCGCCTACAAGAAGAACATCAACACCTGCACGATCAAGAATTCTTGCTGTCGTATAGTCGTAGGCTGTCAATACCGATATTTTCTCACCGGCCTGTTTCATGTCAAGCAGTCGTCTTGTTGTAACATGTGCGGCTTTCTGCTGAGCGCTTCTGTTCATAGTCATCCTCGCTTAATTGATGTAATAGTGATTATCTTAAAGAATATCTGATAACTGATCCGGATGAAGTACTTCAACGTTCGTGCCATGCAGTGATCTAAGTGCACTATGCATCAGTTCAGTCAAAAGGTCGTATTGTGGAATGTAGCCAAGAATCTCTTCCAGAGAGATTGTCTTTCGCTCCATTTCCTCTCTGATATTTTCCGGATCGCTCTCTTCTGAAAAAGCAATAAACCCGCAAAGCTCCCTGTGGCGACCCGAAAGTGGAAGCGAGCCATGTTGCAAAAGAACATTCCTGGTTTTGCGCTGTGCTGAACCGACCAATTTTTTTCCTGCAACCTGTAATTCATATTTGGCAGAGGCAGTAAAACAGCTGACAGAGCCTGCATTTTGTGCTCCCTGCGACCTCTGAAGAGTGGAACGGCAGAACTCTGCATGAATGCCCAAAGGCTCGAGTGCTTGCTGGATTACTTCATGCACCATCCTGTATATCTCAGAATTCTGTTCAGAAGAGTCTGAAAAAAAACTGTAGGTAAACTCATCCGCATGATAAACCGCACGTCCACCTGTCGGTCTTCTGACAACATCAACACCAGCCTGCCGGCATTTTTCGGTATCAATCCCCGAAGAGGGCTGATTGTAGCCTAAAGTAATCGCATAAGGACGCCAAGCATAAAAGCGCCAGAGAGAACTCTGTTGACCAAATTTCTGCTGAAACCGGCCATCAAGAAATGCCGCCATGATCCGACGGTCGAACTCCATATTCTCTTCGCCGGCATGAGCACCGGTATCAACACAATAAACCTTGGAAAAAGGGGCATTCAACAGAAAAATCCTTACGAATACATGAAAAAACGCTAACTGATAACAGGGTAAGATAGCTGAAAAGGATATTGCAACAAAAAGAGAGAGATCGCACTCAGAGAGAGTTATACCCCTGATGGGCATCACGCTCTTTGAAAGCCGAAAACTCATTTTCTGATTATTTTTGCCTGTTACATTGTTTCTGTCCTTCGATACGGGTATTTTGCGAAAATCTGCGGATGTTCCGCCCGTTGTTGACGAAGACAATCATTAATTACTACTTACCATCCTTAACCGTCACAGAAGCACTCATGCCACTTATATCTGTTGCTCTCATTTTTGGAGGCAAGTCAGCTGAACATGAAATATCGATTATTTCTGCAAAATCAATAGCAGCAAACATCAGCACCCAGCGTTACAGGGTTGTTCCAGTTTATATCACCTGTGATGGCGTATGGCTCTCGGAAGGCATAGCACGTGACATTCTGAACCTTGATCTCTCTGCTCTCTTGAGAGCTTCATCGCAGGCCGCAGTTTCCTCAACCCTCAACGACATGGTACAACAGGCCCGTCAAAAGCCCTTCGACTTTGATTTCAAGGCAGCAGGGATTGACGTTGCATTTATCGCACTCCATGGCTCGTATGGCGAAGATGGCCGCATACAGGGTTTTCTTGATACCTGCGGCATTCCTTACACAGGGTGCGGAGTTCTCGCCTCGTCTCTCACCATGGACAAAGCTCTCACGAAACTGTGCGCAGCTGATGCCGGCCTTGTTGTCGCGCCATCAATAACGCTTTTCAGCGCTGATTACCATGCTGACCCCGAGGCGGCTCATAAAGAAATCGAGAAACAATTCGAATACCCGTTTTTCGTCAAACCGGCAAATCTTGGTTCTTCAGTGGGTATATCAAAAGTACACAGCACCGAAGCACTGCCGCACGCTCTTGAAAGCGCCTGTTCTCTGGACTCAAAAGTACTTGTTGAAAAAGCAATTACGGGAAGGGAAATAGAAGTTGCCATACTTGGCAATGAGCAGCCGCAAGCTTCAATATGCGGTGAAATCGAGCCTGGGGGCGATTTTTATGACTATGAGGACAAATACATGCACAACGCTGCAAAGCTCTTCATCCCGGCCCGGATTCCGGATGACCTCCAAAAAGAGGTACAAAGTGCAGCACTCAAGACATTCAAAGCTCTGGGATGCAAGGGTATGTCAAGGGTTGATTTTTTTGTTGACGAAAACAGTAGAAACATCGTCCTCAACGAAGTCAATACCATTCCAGGATTCACCGATATCAGCATGTTTCCGAGACTCATGGAGGCTACCGGCATAAGTTTTTCTGAACTTGTTGAGCGACTTATCCAACTCGCACAGGAAAACAGCAAGACCTTTAACTCTATTGGTCTATGATCATGTCCATTATACCCGCTGATCCCGATCTTGAAGATGGGACAGCCATGATCAGTAAACCACACCTTTTTTTTGCGGAGGTTTCGCTTGACCTTTCCCGAGGAGAATTCCAGTCTGGTCTTGATAAACTCATGTTGTTTTCAGACTATTTTCCTGACTCATATCTTTTTCACCTGTTGTGTGCGAAAGCCTTCCAAGGCCTGAATAAGCACTCTCTCGCCGGAGAATATTTACGAAAGTGCTGCACCATTGCTCCTGCAAACCAGGTGGCATGGAAAGAGCTCCTTGACCTTCAAGCTTCAGGCCATGGCGAAGAATACTCTACCCCATTGCCATTGTTCGATCCCATTTCTGACGAACTTGAACAGCTTACAGCGGCACTTATGCAATTTAATCCGGTTCAGACAACGGAAAACTCAGACCCGACATCCATCCTTGAACAAAAACAGCCTTTTTCAGACGATACAACTATTGCTGTTCCCACTGAAAGCCTAGCCAGCCTTTTCACGGCCCAGGGTGCCTATAAAAAAGCCATAAAAATCTATACGCTTCTCATACACCTGAAACCACAGAATGCTGATCAGTACCAAAAAGAGATTGACTCACTTCTTGACCATCTCTAAGCTGAAAAAGCGAAAGGAGAACTTCAATCAATGGAACTATTTAACCTCTCTTAACGTATAGAAGTCATTATATTACCATTGGCGAAATGGAACAATCTAAACGGTTAGCTTACAGCATTTTGGTTTCACGGGTTTTTCTATTCCTCTTTATATCCGCGCTAGTTCTTGCGCATCCTTGCTCTGTCATGGGCTCAGAAGTGAAGGAAAAAACGCTCTCTCTCGGTGACTGCATAGAGATAGCGCTGAATAATGCCACTTCAGCAAAAAAAGCAAAATCAAACCTGAAGCTGCAGGGTTCCGATGTCCTGAGAAGTTACGGTAATTTTCTTCCGAAGATTTCTGTTTCAGCTACCTATACCCCCTCTTCGCTAAGCCAGTCATACGTTCAATACTACCTGGATGCTCCTCCATTGAAAATAAAGAGTGAGAGTGGAACGGTTAATCTCTCACTGACAACGTCCCTGAATCTTTTCAACGGTTTCAGTGATTACGCATCGCTGCAATCAGCACTCGATAAAGAACAAGCAGCAGGATACACCCTTTCACGGGCACTGCAGACCATCGTCTATGATGTTACCCAGTATTATTATCAAGTACTTATGAACCGTGATCTCCTGAATATTGCCAGAGAAAATCTTCTTTCGATTAAAGATCAGCTTACGCTTACTGACCGGCAATTTCAGATCGGGCTTAAATCCCGGACCGATCTCTATCAGCAACAGGCTGCTGCTGCAGAAAGCGGCCTTTCTGTTATTCAGGCTGAAACAAAAATGCAGCGCAGCAGACTTGAATTGCTCCGCCGCCTGCAGATCGATCCCAGTACCAGAATTACTCTTGACTCTAACCCTAAAGAACTGATCAGAGTACTTTCATCGAAACCTGATATCGATTCTCTTGTCACCATTGCTCTTGAAGGACGAAGCGACCTGAAAAGCAAAAAGCTTGAAACCAGGGCAGCAAAATGGCAGATAACGCAATCAAGATCTGCCTGGTATCCTCATCTGGCACTTAACGCCAATGCGAGCACGGCAGGCACAGACTTCCTCCGCCAGAGCTATGGCGGATCAAGCATAGAGTACTCCTATCCACCGGTTTCAGATCAGCTTCGAAACTCAATAGGATATTCGGTTGGACTGAGCCTCAGTTGGTCGATCTTTGATGGATTTCAAACAAGCTACAATGTCCAATCAGCTAAAGTCAACCATCTCAACCAGAAGTTTGATTATGATGATCTGAAAAATAATATCGTCATTGATATTCAACAGGCGACAAATGACTATGCATCAGCATTAATGCAAATCGAAACATCAAAAGTGAGTCTAACCGCTTCAAGTTCTGCATTTGAAGACATCAAAAGAAAGTATGAACTCGGAGCAACCGGCTTTGTTGAACTCAGCACTGCGCGGACATCTCTTTTCAATGCACGCTCCAATCTGTCGCAGGCCACCTATAATCTTGCGCTTCAAAAAAGCGTTCTTGATTATGCGACAGGAACCATACCCATACCATAGACAAAATAATCCAGTAAGATATCCATGAGCAAACAAAAATCCCTGCTGAACCGCAAAACAATATTGATCACCCTTGCTGCACTTCTCGTTGCAGGCGGAGCAATCTTTACGTTTCTCAGCCTGCGGGAAAAACCCATAGAAGTCACAACTGAAAAGGCGTCAATAAAAGAGGTTGTCCATATTGTTACCGCAACGGGAAAAATAGAACCTGTTCTTGTCGTTGCCATCTCGCCTGACGTCTCTGGTGAAATTCTCGAACTGCCCATCCAGGATGGACAAAACGTAAAAAAAGGTGATCTGCTGCTTAAAATTCAGCCCGACCTCTATATCAATCAGGTTGAACAGAGCCTTGCACAGCTTAATTCAGCAAAATCGCAAAGCCTTGAATCACGATCGAAAAAAATGAAGTCGGAAGATGATTTCCGGAAAGCCCAACTCCTTTTCAAGGATAAACTTATCTCCGAAACTGACTACCTGGCTTCCAAAACAAATGCCGAAGGTGCCCGTGCACTCTACCAAGCCTCACTTCATGCGATAGAACAAAATAAAAGCCTTCTTGACCAGAATCAGGATCGTTTGAAAAAGACTGTGGTCCGTGCGCCGATCAGCGGTTCAATCATCGTTCTTAACAATAAGCTTGGTGAACGTGTTGTCGGTACAGGGCAATTCCCCGGCACCGAAGTACTCCGGCTTGCCAACCTCGACAGCATGCAGGTCAAAGTAGAGGTTAATGAAAACGATATAATCAATGTCAAGCCAGGTAATCCTGTCTCCATTAAAGTCGACGCTTTCGGTGATCGAATATTCCAGGGAGTGGTGCATGAAATATCGAATTCAGCCATATCTAAAGCGACAGGAACTCAGGAAGAGGTAACCAATTTTTCGGTCAAGATTCACATCTTAAACCATCATCGCCTGCTTAAACCGGGCATGAGTGCTACAGCAGATATTGAATCACAACGTGTTAAAAACGCTCTTGTTGTCCCGATTCAAAGTGTAACCATCAGAAGTACAACCAAAACCCCGGAAAACGAAAGTCCCGACAAATCCGTCACCATTGCAGCTAAACCCAAAGCACCCGACAGCCGGCAAGGGGTATTTATCATCAAAGGGGGCAAAGCATCATTCCGTCCGGTTAAAACAGGAACAACAGACAATACCCATATTATCGTCACAGAAGGACTCACAAAAGGAGAAGAGGTTGTTTCAGGAAGCTACACAGCCATTACCAGCCAGCTCAAAGAAGGATCCATTGTCAAGCAGCAGCAACGATAGCCCCCGAGTGCAGTCGCCGGCTATCATCATTATGCAATCGCTCTGTAAATTCTACACCATGGGCGATCAGGAGGTCAGGGCGCTCGACTCGATCAACCTTGATTTCAAGCGCAATGACTACACTGCGATCATGGGACCATCCGGCAGCGGCAAATCAACGCTCATGAATATTATCGGCTGTCTTGATACCCCGACTTCAGGGAGGTATGAGCTCAACGGACAGCATGTTGCTGAAATGGACGAAGATGAGCTTGCCCGTATCAGGAATAAGGAAATCGGCTTTGTTTTTCAAACCTTTAACCTGCTCCCGCGCCTTAACTGCCTTCGCAATGTCGAACTCCCTTTAATCTATGCCGGCGTTCCGCCTGAAGAGCGTGAACAACGAGCTTCTGAAGCACTTGTTAAAGTAGGTCTCGGTGACAGGATTACTCATAAGCCGGCTGAACTTTCTGGTGGCCAGATTCAAAGAGTGGCCATAGCAAGGGCACTGATCAATAAACCTTCGATCATACTTGCCGACGAACCAACAGGAAACCTCGACACTGCGACCAGTCACGATATCATGGATATTTTCGGAGCACTGTCCGATGCAGGAAATACCATCATCCTTATTACCCATGAAGAGGATATTGCCCGCTACACCCGCAGAGTCATCCGGCTCAGGGATGGAAAAATAGAAAGCGACAACAAGCAATGAAGCTGACCTACCGACAGTTTCGCTATGAAACCACAGAGAGCCTGAAAATGGCTCTTTTCCAGATCAGAGGAAATAAAATCAGGTCTTTTCTGACCGCACTGGGGGTCATCATCGGTATTGTTGCCATTACCATGATGGGCACTGCGATCAACGGCATCGATCGGGGATTTGATAAAAGCCTGGCCATGCTCGGCTATGATGTCATCTATGTCCAGAAAACATCGTGGACCACGATGGGACAATGGTGGCTCTACCGCAACCGCCCGGACCTGAAAACAGAATATGCCGATCAGCTCAATAGAATTATTTCAGCCAATTCTCGATCAGAACTTCTCCTCGCAGTTCCGCAGATGTCAACCTATCAGGCATCGGCAAAATACAGGGATCGAATCCTGGAACAGGTATTTTCTCTTGGAACAAACCATGACTACCTGCAGACTGCATCAGGCGGTCTCTCCTTGGGACGGTTCTTTACACCTGCAGAATCCGCCAGCAGTGCGATGGTTTGTGTCATCGGCGATGATATTGCTACCGGACTCTTTCCAAATGAGCCGGCACTTGATAAATACATCCAACTCAAAAATGGAAAATGCCGCATTATCGGCATATTCAAAAAACAGGGAAAGTTCCTCGGCCTTTTCAGTTTTGACAATCAGATCATCATGCCGCTCGGTGCCTTTGAAAAGGTCTACGGCAAAAACATGTTCACAACTATCAGGGTTAAAATCAAAGAGCAGACTCATGTTTCAGAAGCCAAAGAGGAGCTGCTTGGCCTGATGAGAAGAATCCGCAGGATTCCTGCCGGAAAAGATGAAGACTTCTCAATCAATGAACAGAGAGCCTTCAAAAGCCAGCTTGACCCCATTAAAAATGGAATTGCAATAGCAGGCATCTTCATTACAGGAATGTCGCTTTTTGTCGGAGCTATCGGCATCATGAACATTACCTTCGTCAGTGTAAAGGAGCGCACGAGAGAGATCGGACTTCGCAAAGCTCTGGGTGCGAGACGGCAGACCATTCTTCTGCAGTTTCTTATTGAATCGGTGATGATCTGCCTTATCGGAGGATTTACCGGCCTCTGCACCGCTCTCCTGATTACCATCTCTATCGAAAAAATTGTACCGGATTTTCCGATACAGTTCTCTCTTGACCTTGTTCTGGCAAGTCTGGCTGTTTCAGTAATTACCGGTATTATCTCAGGTCTTGCTCCTGCTGTAACGGCCTCGAAGCTCGACCCGGCAGACTCGTTGCGTTATGAATAGGAGTACTTATGCCGTTGCGTGAAATCATTATCCAGGCGATTTATTCTCTCTTCGTCAACAAACTCCGCTCGTGGCTCACCATTATGGGTGTAGCCGTAGGTGTTTTTTCCATCATTGCGGTTATGACAGCGCTTGATGCCGTTGACAAAAGCGTTGAATCGGGCCTTACAAGCCTTGGTGCCAACACGTTCCAGATACAGAAAAATCCTGCAACAGTTTTCGGCAGCGGTCACAAACGGAACATCTATGCCAACAGAAAGGATATCACCTACGCGCAGGCGCTGTTATTTAAAAAAAGCATGGAGACACACGCCCGCAATATCGGGTTCACCATTTCCAGCCAGGCCAACCTTGCAAAATATGCCAATCGCACTACCAATCCTGATGTCACGTTGACCGGCGGTGATGAAAACTTTTCTGCATCCAACGGCTATAATGTTGTGATGGGTCGTAATCTCTCACAAAACGATATCAAGTCAGCAAGAAACACCGCAGTGCTTGGCAGTGAGCTTGCAGAAACACTCTTTCCTGCAGGCGAAAACCCTCTGAACAAATTCATCAAGGTCAATGGAGAGGTCTATACTGTTACGGGTGTTTTTGACAAAAAGGGGGCGGCATTCGGCCAAAGCCAGGATAATTTTTTGCTCATTCCCATCACCCGCTACCTTGATCATGTCAACGAAAAGAGCAGCCTGAATATCACCGTTGAGGCACTCTCACGCAAAGACTATTCCTATGCGATTGATCGTGCAATAGGGGCAATGAGACTCGCAAGGGGATTGACTGTAAAGGATATCAACGATTTTGAGATCAGAACAAACGAATCTCTCATCGACTCGTTCAGAGATATACAACGAGCCATCAGTACAGGCGCTTTCATTATCAGCTTTATGGCCCTCCTGACTGCAGGAGTTGGCATCATGAACATCATGCTGGTAAGCGTCACTGAAAGAACCAGAGAGATCGGCATCAGAAAATCTATCGGGGCACCCAATAGCAGCATTCTTCGTCAGTTCCTGTTTGAATCGCTTTTTCTCTCAATAGTCGGAGGTGTCATCGGCATCATGGTAGGTGTTGTGGCAGGCAATATCGTGGCCTTGAAATTCAATCTGCCGCCAATATTTCCCTGGCTCTGGATAACAGTATCCATGATAGTCTGCTCTACAATCGGCATGACGTTCGGGCTCTTCCCTGCATGGAAAGCAGCAAATCTCAATCCGGTTGAAGCGCTGAGACCCAAGTAAGGAAACGGTTATTGTCGGGCGTTGGTGATTGTTTCATCTCCCTTCAGCGAATCACAGAGCATCGAAAAAAAAGGATCGTAATGCTGGCGGGTAAGAGATACTTTTTCTTGACTTGAAACTGCATAACAGTAAAGGCAGCCGTGCGTGCAGGTATTATAGCTGCCGATATCTCGGCTCTCAACGCATCCACAGGCATTTCTTTGTCTGCTGTCTTTTTTCCGACCACTCATCTGCCGCCCGGTAATACGCCCTGCAAAATCACTATCGATACAGCGGCTGTGCATGATACCATATTGCGAAAGGTCAATATCCTCACTGCAGGTACAGAGTGACATACCATTCCTCTTTGCTGAATCCGCCAACATTCCGGCAATCTCCTCCATCAACACCTTGTCGGGCATGATGCAGCCAACATTGCGCATCCGGGTTCTGACCTTGCGGTAGTCGTCAAAAAAACTGATAATACAGCGTTCAGTATAGCCGGAAAGTTCATCTGCCAGCTGGCGAAACGAGGCTTGGTGCCAGGCTGGAGTAAAAACATCACTGAGAATAACAGGGTCGTAGCGCCAGACAACTTTTTCCGGTCCGATACGGCGCGAAAGCTGCTTGAAAGCCTCAATAACCAACCGCTTATCTTCAACTCCGGGTTCAATCGCAGCATCGTAAGGAGTGAGTGTAAAAAGGAAATAGTAAGCATATCCCAACCGGTCGATCTCAGGCAGACGGGAGAGGAAGTTTGCAGGATTTTTTGTCCAGAAAACAATGGCATCAACCAACCGGGGAGAGAGCGAAATCCGGCTTACCTGCTTTGGCTGCATGGGGTTGCGCACCAGCACTTCACCTGCATGAAGACGATGAACAAACCACTCACCAAAAAAGGCAGGAATATCGCTTCTTCTGCTTGCGCTGATAATCATTCAACGATCCACACTCTTAAACCTTTGTGACGCTTTTTTTGACAGTTTCCAGTAGCTGGTTGACTTCAAGAAGCTCTTTGTTCATTTCAATAACAGCATTCTGCAGATGAATGACCTTTTCGGTGCATTTGAAAAGCAAATCGCTCAGTTCCTGACCTGCTCCCGGTTTAGGTTTTTCTGCCTCCGCTCTTTTTCCGTAAAGGATATAGTTGACATCGATCCCGACAGCTTCAAGTTTTTCACGAAGGATATTGCCGATGCGATTGTTTCCAGTGACGTAGCCGGTAACATAAGAACCGTCTTTTGCGCCTATGGCATGACAGAGGGCTATCTGAGTCTTGAATTTCTTCTTTATCTCTTCCCGAAACCGGACAGCTTCGTTTTTATATGGGCCAGATATAGGCATGTATCTATATTTTTTCCGCTATCGCCGATAGTTCGGCAAACATTCATGGATAATAAGTGAAAAAATGTAAGAAATTATAACAATCCCTGCATATGAATGTGAACGAAAACAGATCCGAATCAGTTGCAACTGCGCAGAAATTATAATTAAAAAGAGAACCTATGGAGTTGATGAATAACTGGCGGGGTTTTCAAGACTCAGGATGCCTGATCCCTCTTCGTAGGCGAAATGTTCGGCATAACGACCCCACTCAATAGCAACCTGCAACACTCTTTCGGCCTCTTCTTCGCTGAAGAAATCTTCGAGCTCGCGGAGGAAGCGGTCTTCGGGCGCACGATTACCGGGACGTTCATCGATAACATGACGAATATGGGCTGCCAAGGCAACATGGAGAATGAGATGGTCTGCAAAAATAATCTTGCGTTGCAGGATGTCGGCATCGACATAGCTTTTCCCTGATGAAGTCAGTTCTACGTCGCCACCCTCGGTACGAGCAAACGAAAGGATTTCCAATGCCTCAAGAAGAGGAAAAAGCTCTTCAACGTCAAATCCCATCTGATCGGCAAGTTCCGGCAGATCGGCTCTTCCATTATAGGGTTCTGCGGCCAGGGCTTCCATGAAACCTGCAAGCTGATTGATGGACGCACTGGGAAGACGGTACGACAAGGGAACTGCTTCGACCTTGCCTGCTGCACTTCGGGGTCGTTTGGTCATGAGTTCATAGACCCGGTCAACAAGCTGGCGGAATGTGGGAGCTTCTCGATCGCGGGGATGCTGGAGGGGAATTTTGATTTCGGCCAGAATTCGGCCTGGATTAGTTCCAAGAATGACAATACGATCGGCAAGAAGAACAGCTTCCTCGATATTATGGGATACCAGAAGAATTCCCTTGGTTGGAATCCGCCGCTCCAGCCAGAGCTCAATCAGATCGGTACGGAGCGTTTCGGCAGTAAGTACATCAAGGGCTGAGAACGCCTCGTCCATCAAGAGCAGTGTGGGTTCAACCACCAGCGCACGGGCAAAGCCTACACGCTGGCGCATTCCTCCGGAAAGTTCTTTTGGATAGGCTGATTCAAAACCATCAAGGCCGATGAGGTCAATTGCTGCAAGTGCGCGCCGCCTGCGTTCTTCTTTATGCACTCCTAGGGCATCGAGCCCGAGTTCAACATTTTCAAGAACGGTAAACCAGGGAAAAAGGGCAAAGGTTTGAAACACCATGGCCAGTCCTTTTACTGGCCCGGTAACCGGTTTACCAGAATATAACACTTCCCCGCTTCCTGGACGGGCAAGGCCTGAAATGATTCGGAGCAGAGTTGACTTGCCCGAACCTGATCTCCCAAGGAGCGCAACAATTTCGCCCTCTTTGATGGTAAGGCTTACTCCGTCAAGAACGAGATGCTCTTCTCCTCCTGACTTTTTGAATGATTTGCTGACATTCTTCAGATTCAGCAGGTCAGTCTCGGGATGCAATGTTTTCATACGTATGCAGTTCTAATCCAGACGAAAACGGGTCTGGGACATGTTATAAAGCCGCCTCCAGAAAAAGCGGTTGAAAAACACAACGTAAAGGCTCATGACAGCGATACCAAGAACAATATGCGGGTAGTCGCCTTTTTCGGTCCACTGGGCAATGTATGAGCCAAGGCCTGTAGCTGTAATCGTTGTGCTGCCCCAACTGACGACTTCAGCAACAATGCTGGCGTTCCAGGTTCCTCCTGAAGCGGTGATCAGACCGGTAATCAGTGATGGAATTATACCCGGCAACAGCAGGTGCTTCCATAAACGCCATCCTGAAAGACCTAGGTTTTTGGCGGCTTCGCGAAGATCAGTTGGAATGGCAGCTGCTCCGGCGATAACATTGAACAGAATATACCACTGAGTCCCGAGGATCATAAGTGGTGCAGTCCATATTTCAGGTGAAAGACGGTATCGTACCAAAAAGAATACCGCAACAGGGAAAAAAAGGTTTGCCGGAAAGGCTGCCAGAAACTGCGCCAATGGCTGAACTTTTGTAGCAAGCCGGGGATTGAGGCCAATGATAACACCCAGCGGAACCCAGACCAGACTTGCAAGAAGCAGCAAAACCATGACTCGGGTGAGCGTTATAAGACCCAGCATGAAGACATGAACAATTTCCATATGATCAACACCGCTCATGACAAAGCTCATCAGCATCCAGACGCCGACACTCATTCCGCAGATCAGGATACCATACCATGTGTAACCCTGTATCTTTATCACCAGAATGGAGTTTTCCTTGAACTTATGCCTGCGACGGGGTAGTTTCGGGAGTCGTTCGATGAGTACAACCCATTTGTCAGCAAATCCTTTTACAAGATTTCGGAGCACATGAGCACGCTGAAACAGGGTGAGAATCCATGATTCAGCTGCATCCTGACTTTCAGTCAGTTCAAACTTGAACTTTTCGGCCCACGCCACCAGCGGACGGAAGAGCAATTGATCGTATACAAGAATAACAATCAGCATGGTGAGCAGCGCAAAGCCGATTGCTGAGAGGTTTTTAGTCTGTATTGCCTGTGCCACATAAGACCCAATACCGGGTAACGTCACAGCAGTTTTGCCAACGGTGATAGCTTCCGATGCCACCACGAAAAACCAGCCGCCGGAAACCGACATCATGGTATTCCAGATCAGGTTCGGTGTGGCAAAGGGAGCTTCAAGTTTCCAGAACTTCTGCCAGGATGAGAGTCCAAAAAGAGTTGAGGCTTCCTGAAGTTCCTTGGGAACGCTTTTCAATGACTGATAAAAGCTGAAGGCCATATTCCAGGCCTGAGAGGTGAAAATGGCAAATATGGCAGCCATTTCAACACCAAGAAGGTTGCCGGGGAAAAGAGCTATAAAACCGGTAACGGTAATAGAGAGAAAACCAAGAATCGGTACGGATTGGAGGATATCAAGAAGAGGCACAAGAATACTTTCGGCCCGACGACTTTTTGCTGCTACGGTCGCATAGATGAAGGTAAACGCAAAAGAGAGAACAAGTGCCGCAACCATCCGGAGGACGGTCCGCAAAGCATACAATGGGAGATTTACTGGGTCAAGGGAAAGAGGTATCTGCTCGCCTGGGGTGTATGGAACAGCCATTTGATGACTTCCCCACGCCAGGAGGGTGATGAGGCCCATGACAAGAGCAAACGCAACAACATCCCAGAAATATGGCAGGTTTTTTTTATTATTCTTTTCTACCATGGTCATGGCCACAATGCATTATCAACAGAACTCTCCATAACGACATAAATAATGGCGAATATACCCATTTCATGGTCGATTTTACCCTTTTATCCAAGGGCTTTCAAGCTTTATTCAGCGGTTCTTACTCTCCAAACTGTTCGCTACTACCTCTCTTTCAATCAACAATCGAAAAAGGTAGTTCAAAAAAAGAGATAGTATTGTTACGATACTGTTAAAGAATAGCAAATATCACGGCCTGTGTCAACCAGTACTGACCACTTTACCAAAATTGTTTATACTTGATTATACCTATACCGTTAAAGGGAAAGGCACTGTGAAGTTCAGGGAAATTGTGGTTCTCTAATTTGTAACTTTCAAATACCATGTCGGATCCTATGCTTCTTGTTATTGAAGATGACCAGAACCTCTCGAAACTGCTGGAGTATAATCTCGAACGGGCAGGCTTTTCATGTCATCTTGCATATTCCGGAGAAGACGGTCTGGAACAGCTTTCACGGAAAAGCTTTGATCTTGTCCTGCTCGACATCATGCTGCCGGGAATGGATGGATTTGAAATCTGCAGGAGAATCAGGCAGAACCAGCTTTACAAAGATCTTCCCATCATCATGCTTACTGCAAAGGGTGAGGAGATCGACAGGATTCTCGGCTTTGAACTCGGTATCGATGACTATGTCATCAAGCCGTTCAGCCCCCGTGAGCTGATACTCAGAATCAGGGCAATCCTGAAACGGGATCGCCGTCAGGGAGGTAAAACACAGGAGATACTTAAGGCAGGTGGCCTTGAAGTTGATTTAACGCGTCACATGGTGACGCTTGATGGCAAAGAGCTCGTTCTGACACTGATGGAGTTCAAACTTCTCGTTGCTTTGCTTAAAAGAAAGGGTGACGCCCAATCACGGGAAATACTGCTCAGCGATGTCTGGGATGTCGATAAATCGATTAACACGAGAACCATCGATACCCATATTACCAGAATCCGTGAAAAACTCGGGAGTACAGGCTCTATGATAAAAACCGTAAGAGGACTGGGCTACAAGCTTGATGAGCAGAAGGATACAGAACCTGAGCTCTGAGGTAACATTCCCCTCTTTTTTTGTTTGTTCTCAGTCACAAAAAAAGCTTACATTTCCGGCCTTACGACCTGGACCTGAATAAATGATTACGCTGATAGACTCCTGTCAGGAACAACGATAACAAGTACACCATTATGTCTTTCAAAAATGCTGAAGAGGTTCTTTTTCAATGGGTTTCTCGTGTCTGTAGCGGAAATCCCGATGACATTGCAGCACTTTATCATGAGTCTGCTGTTCTTGTCCCTACGTTTTCGCCACATACAGTCATGAGCACGGAAGGCGTCAGCAACTATTTCGGCCAGCTTGCCACACGAGACGGGCTCGGGGTGCGACTGCACAACAAGGCACTCAGAAAGCAGTCTTTCAGCGATACCCTCCATACCCTGAGCGGAATCTATTCCTTTGAATTCGAGGTCGATCAGGTGCTACTCTCCTTCCCGTCACGATTTTCATTTATGGTTGACATCTCGCTTGACAGACCTATTCTTCACCACCACTCCTCACAGGTACCAAGAAACCTCTCGTAACCCCCATTTTAGGCACACCCGGCACAACGTATCATGAATTGCATGCGTTGTTCCGGGGGGAATTCATTATTATTTCCTGTAAAGCTTTTCAGTTTTTTTGTTTAAAAAAAACAGGAATTCAAGAATGTACCGTCCCATTGCCGATTACGGCCTGATCGGAGATCTCCATTCAGCTGCTCTGGTGTCGAAAGATGGCTCTATTGATTACTGTTCCCTCCCCAGGCTTGACTCTCCGACAATTTTTGCGGCACTTCTTGATGATGAAAAAGGAGGCTTTTTCTCTCTGCAACCCTCAGAATGCTTCACCTCTGAACAGGAATATATCCCCAACACCAACATCCTCTCCTGCAGATTCAAAACTGAACACGCAGAAGCACTGCTTCACGATTTCATGCCGGTGGACAATTCAGAGACTGGAACAAATAAAATACACCGCATCCACCGCTGCCTTAGGGTAATCCGGGGCAGTATGGCTTTTACCCTGACACTGATGCCGAGACCTGATTATGGCAGGGTAACTTCTGTCTCTATTGAAGAGGCTGAAAACCAATTTATCATCAGATACGGTAGTGAAACCCTTACGCTTGCTCTGGATTGCAGCAACACGACCACTGTCAGTAGTGCGAATGGGCAACTCACGCTTGGATTGCAGCTTGAGGCAATGGAGGAAGCTCACATGGATTTCTTGTACGGCTCCCTGGAAACAGCTGATCAATTGTCTTGTCCTTTTGAAGAAAACAGGGTGTTCTGGCTGGAATGGGTTAATCATTGCGTGGGCGAACGATGTGCATTCCTCGGAGAGTTCACCCCGATGATATACCGCTCGCTTCTTTTACTGAAGCTTCTCACCTTTCAGCCAACCGGGGCCATCGCCGCAGCACCGACAACCTCGATTCCGGAAACCCTGGGGGGAGAAAGAAACTGGGATTACCGTTTCAGCTGGCTGAGAGATAGTGCGTTTACCCTTAAAGCTCTCTTTGCTGTAGGGCACGTCAATGAAGCTGACGACTACCTTCGCTGGCTGAATGCCACGTACCGGAAATATGGAAGCCGCAATCTCCAGATCATGTATACCCTGCAGGGCAATGACAGACTTGAGGAAGTTGAGCTTGGGCATCTTAAAGGATATCGCAATTCACGTCCGGTCAGAATAGGTAACGAAGCGCATCGGCAAAACCAGTGGGATGTCTATGGTGAAGTGATGGATTCAGCGCTCAGACTTTCGGATTATGCAGGGAAAATTGATGAAGAGCTCTGGCCGTTTTTCAGGGAAATTTGCGGTCTGGCTATAGAAAACTGGCAAAAACCTGATGACGGCATCTGGGAGGTACGCAATGGTCCTCATCATTTTGTCTATTCAAAAGTCATGTGCTGGGTTTCGCTGGATAGAGGAATCTCCATTGCCCGACGTTTCGGGTTTGAAGCTCCCCTTGAGCTCTGGATGGAGGAACGTGACCGGATCAAGGAGGATATTCTTGCAAAAGGGTTTGATGCAAAACTGAACAGTTTTGTCCAGAAATACGGCTCGTGCGAGCTCGACGCAAGTCTTTTGCTGCTGGCGCTCTATGGGTTCCTCCCGGCAGATGATTCAAAAATACTGGGAACAATCGAGGCCTGTGAAAAGCAGTTGATGCATCGGGGATTTCTGCTTCGCTACAAAGCTGATGATGGTCTTAAAGGCGAGGAGGGAGGGTTTGTGCTTTGCAATTTCTGGCTGGTGGAGTGCCTGGCACTGTCGGGAAAAAGTGAAGAGGCTCTTTTTCTTCTGAACAAAACGTTTACAGCATCGAATCACCTTGGACTTTTTGCGGAAGAATTTAACAGCGACAGTCTTGAAATGCTCGGAAATTTTCCTCAGGCTTTCAGCCATATCGGCTATATCAATGCTGTATCAGCAATTCTGGCGGCAAAGCATCGCCCGGCTAAGAGAGAAAAAGAGCCATCATTCACCAACTGGCTCCGAAATCTTATCCCTCTCCAGATAACGCTGAACAACAGTGAACACATTCCCCCGGAAACGAATAAAGCCATTGGTGCCGAGTTAAAGAAAACACTGGGCCTCCTGCAGGGTGGATTTTTCAATGTGGAGAAAGGTACCGTCAATTACGAGTCAATGAAACAATCCGAAGGGTTCAGCCGGTACCTTAAGCTTGCGGGGGCGCTGAACAACTTCAGTCCTGAAACGCTTCAGACTGATGATGAAAAAAAAGCTTTCTGGATCAACATTTATAATATTCTTATCATTCACGGAGTGATTGAATTCGATATTCACGGTTCAGTACTTGATATCACCAATTTTTTCGGACGGATCAGCTACAATATCGGAGGGTTCGTTTTTACTCCGGATGACATTGAGCATGGTATCCTGAGGCGAAACCGTCCACATCCATTCTTTCCTTTCAACCCTTTTTCCGAAGTTGATCCTCGCAGGCTTTTCATTGTCGGGGCTTTCGACTACCGGATTCATTTTGCTCTTGTGTGTGCAGCCTCATCCTGCCCTCCTGTTGAATTCTATGATGCGGCCATCATCAACCAGCAGCTTGATACTGCGGCGAGAAGCTTTATGAACCGGAAAGGAATGGAAATCGACCGCCAAAACAAGACGCTCTGGATATCATCAATCTTCAGCTGGTACAACAGTGACTTTGGAAGCCGCACGCTCGACACCATCCGTTCACTTCTTCCATACCTCTCTTCTGAAAAAAAGGAATGGATTGAAGAGAATCTCTCCACCATCTGCGTCCGCTTCCTTCCCTATAACTGGCACCTGAACAGTACCCTCGAATAGTCCAGACAGGAAACACGCACTATACACTTCGAAACCGGACAAATCGGACACCTATAAAAAAGGGCTGCATAATTTATTTCAGCCGGTGACCAATTTTTTTATAGGGTCGGACACCTTTTGTCCAACGCCCCTTTCTATACTATCAGTAAGAAGATGAAATCATTTCCAATCATGCCGATTAAACGAAGGGGGATGTATGCTGCTTGAATTTGATACTACCGAGGTGCTTTGCGGTCGGGCATTACAATATTTTGAAGGTGACGGCGTTACCATGGATTTAACGGAGGGTTTGCGGCTGTTCTCGCTGGCGGCTGAACGCGGAAATCCTCATGCCCAGCTTTTTCTCGGAATCATGAGCGAATACGGCAAAGGTATGGTGCAGGATTTTTGCCAGGCCGCAAGATGGTACCGCATGGCCGCTGAGCAGGGTGATGAATTTGCGCAATACTCTCTTGGATTGCTCTACAGCAATGGCACCGGAGTGGAGCGTAACGAGGGGGAAGCAGCACACTGGTTCCGTTTATCTGCCCTGCAGGGTTATGCTGATGCCCAATGCAATCTTGGAGGGATGTACAAAAATGGCAGAGGGGTGGAGAAAAATGAGGCCGAAGCCGTCAAATGGTACCGGTTGGCAGCTGAACAGAACAATGCAGTAGCCCAACGCTTTCTTGGACTGGCTTACAGGATTGGCAAAAGCGTCGCAACGGATGCCGCGGAGGCTGTTAAATGGTTCCGGTTAGCTGCCGGGCAGGGTGATGCATACGCTCAATATTTTCTTGGTTTGATGTATGAGGAGGGTGACTCTGTCAGGCAGGACCGGAGTATGGCTGCACACTGGTACCAGCTGGCAGCTGACCAGGGAAACTCTTACGCTCAATACAGCCTTGGATTGCTCTACAAAAACGGCACAGGAGTCGAAGAGGATGAGGCTGAAGCGGTCAAATATTTCTGGCTCTCTGCCGATCAGGGCAATGAAGGAGCCCAGTATCTCCTTGACTCTATGGAGATATAAAACAGTGCTGAGATGTAAGTGCTGAGTGCCGAGGGAAGGCAGTTGGCAGTTGGCATTTAAGAAAAAAGGTAGGACATATGGCGTCCGATACTATCAAAAATGGTCACCAGCTGGAATAAATTATTCCCCCTTTTTTATAGGTGTCCGATTTGTCCGGTTTTGACGAATTTAGTGCGTGTTATCCGATTTTCTGAACCGTTCAGCTCTAGTATTTTAACGGTTAAAACAGGGAGAGGCTTTCCGCTTTTTGGACCCTGACATCTTCGTACATCTTTGCGGTTGTGAGCAATTCGTATTGTATCATTTCACGGAGCTCCTGGGGCTCAAGTGCTTCAGCTTCGCTTCCGTAGCGCATAACCCAGCGCTTGACGGCATCGAGTGCTCCGACCTGCATTTTCAGGATGAGTGAACCGTCGTTCAACTCTTCAATCTCCTGGCTCGGGTGCCACTGGTGCTCCCTTATCCACTGTGACTGAAAAGAAGAAAACCGGATTACAACATAGCTTGTTTGATTATCGTGGATCTGGTCGAATGCCTGAGCTATGTAGGTGTCAAATGAAAAGGTTTTCTGAACGGTGAAGTGCTTTTTGGAGAGTGAGACGGTTCGGATACGATTGATGGCAAAGGTACGGAAATCACCCCGCAGCTCGCAATAACCAATTATATACCAGGTATCGCTCTGCTGGGAGTAGGGAAACATATAGGGATGCACTGTTCTCTCTGTTACCTCCTGATTCCAGGCTGCCCGGTAGGTTATGGTAATCTTGAGCCTGCTGCGTATGGCATCTTCAATGGCGGCAAAAAAGCGGGGATCAAAAGCCGGCGGTGAGGGCTTTTCAAACGAGTAGATGTTGAGAAATTCATTGGAGGCAGACACCTCAGGAAGGTACTGCCGCATTTTATCAAGTGCCCGGCTGATTTCATCGTATAATGGTGAGCCTTCGCACTGTGCAAGCACCTTTTTTGTAGCAATAAGGGCAGCTGCCTCGCCTCGCTCAAGAAGCGTTGAGGGCAGAAAATCCCAGCCTGGTTTTTCGTAATAGTAGCCTCTCTTTTTCTGGTCGTATTCAATAGGCGCATGAAGCAGGTCGCGCATATAGTCAACGTCGCGCTGGATGCTTTTTGTTGAGACCTCAAAATACTCTGCGACCTTAGAGCAGTTGGGATAATGGTTGCTCCGCAGCTGCTGATGCATATACTGCATGCGGACAAGCGGTGGGCGAGATTGCCTCATGAAATCAGTGCGTCAGGTTTGAAAAAACAGTTGGTTGCTGTGCTCTGGAAACGGGCAAGTCTAAAAGATTGCTATGTTGCGCCCCGAAGGGCGCTGAGGAATGAGGGTGATTAGGATTTTTTGAGCTCTTTCAGTTCGGCTTCGAGCAGATTCAACTTCTCTTTCATGGCGCCGAGGTTGCGCAGCATGGCTTCGTGCTTGAGCTGCTCGCGCATCGGCTGCGCAGGATATCCGCGGAGAGCGATGCCTGGTTCAAGAAAGGATTTTGAAATACCGGCCTGGGCTGCGACATGTATCCGGTCGGCAAGCTCAAGGTGGCCTGCAAAACCGGCCTGGCCTCCTACCATACACTGACGCCCTAAGGTTACACTACCGGAAATACCTGCCTGTGCGGCGATGACGGTGTCTTCACCGATCCTGCAGTTGTGGGCGATCTGAACAAGGTTATCGATTTTAGCTCCCCGGCCGATAACGGTACTGCCCATGGTGGCTCTGTCTATAGTGGCATTGGCGCCTATTTCAACATCGTCACCAATTTCAACAATGCCCATCTGGGGAATCTTGACATACGATCCGTCGCTCTGCGGAGCGAAACCGAAACCATCTGCTCCAATGACGCTTCCTGAATGAATAATTACCCGCTTGCCTATAAGCGTGCCATCGTAAAGAGTGACATTGGGAAATAAAACAGCACCATCGCCAATGGAGATATCATGAAAAAGGACAGTATGCGGGCCAATAACGACGTTGCTGCCAATCGTACATCGGTCACCAATGACAGCATACTCTCCGATTGAGGCACCCTCGCCGACAGTAACACCTTCGCCGATAACCGCCGTTGAGGCAATGCCCCTCAAGGCTATTGTGCGTGGTGTTGCAAATTTCTGAAGAAGAAATACGAAGGCAGTATAGGGGTCGCCAACTTTGAGAAAAGAGGTGCGATGACTGAACTCATCAACACTTACCGATTTGTGGACAATAACCAGCGATGCCTGGGTGGTGGCAAGATATCGGGCATACTTTTCGTTAGCTATAAAGCTGACCTGACCAATTTGCGCGGATTCGATTTTGGCCGGGCCGGAAATCAACTCACCCGGGTTACCCACCAGCTCAACGGCACCGACAAACCGGGCAAGATAGTCCCTGATCTCCTGAATAGTCATATTTCTTTTATAAATAACAGTGCTTTAGAAAGAGGAAAAAAATAGTTAATTTTTCGGCCTTTTTAATTATATTTGAGTTCACGTGATTATTCAATCCATGTATGGGAAAACGGTTACGGATGCTCTGGAGAGTAAATCGATTGCCATAATATAACCCCTTTCATCTGAATGTGTAGAACATGATGGAAAAACCCATTAAAATTTTCGCGGGACGCAGCAACCCGGCTCTCGCTGAAAAGATTGCTGAGTACCTTGACATGTCACTTGGCAATGCAAAGATTGAAAACTTTTCTGACGGAGAGATTTCGGTCAATTATTTTGAATCGATCCGTGGTTCGGATCTCTTCATTATACAATCCACCAATCCTCCCGGCGATAATCTATTAGAGCTGCTGATCATGATTGATGCAGCCAGAAGGTCTTCAGCAGCAAGAATTACCGCAGTCATCCCCTATTACGGCTATGCCCGCCAGGACAGGAAGGACAGACCTCGCGTTGCCATTACAGCAAAGCTGGTTGCCAACCTGCTCACTGAAGCTGGAGCGAACCGGATTTTAACCATGGATCTGCATGCGCCTCAGATTCAGGGATTTTTTGATATTCCTTTTGATCACCTCTATTCGAGTGTGATACTTATAGACCATATCCGTCATAGAGAGTTTCGCGAAAACCTTGTTGTTGCATCCCCAGATGTCGGTGGTGTAAAGCTTGCCAGAAAATTTGCCGAAGAACTGGGTACTGATCTTGTGATTGTCGATAAACGCCGTCCAGCTGCCAATGTTGCCGAAGTCATGAATATTATCGGTGATGTCAGCGGAAAAAATGTGCTTCTCGTTGATGACATGATTGATACTGCCGGAACCCTTGTCAACGCAGCCAAAGCTATCCGTGACGCGGGCGGCCTTAAAATCTATGCGGCAGCAACCCACCCGATTCTTTCAGGACCTGCTATTAAAAGAATTGATGCTTCAATACTGGAAAAAGTAATTGTAACCGATTCAGTTATTACGAGTCACGAATATTCACCGAAAATTGAAACAGTAACGGTCAGTAACCTTTTCGGTGAGGCTATCAAGCGTATTTATGAAGATGATTCCGTCAGCTGCCTTTTTGACAGCAAGAATATCATTGAAAAACTTACGAACCTTCACTAAACACAAGCGATAAAAGAGATAATGGAAACTATTGTATTGGGGGTTGAACCTCGCGTTATTAAAAAGAAAGCAGCTGATAAACTGCGCAAGACAGGTATTGTACCTGCAGTTATCTATCATAAAGGCGAAGAAACAGTTGCGGTAGGCGTCAATGAACTTGCATTGAGAAAGCTTGTACACTCAGCTGAGTCGCATATTATTGATCTACAGTTCCCCGATGGAAAAATCAAGCGTTCTTTTATCAAGGACGTTCAGTTTCATCCGGTAACCGACAGGATTATTCATACTGACTTTCAGCTTTTCTCTGCTGATGAGATCATTGAGCTTGAAGTCCCTGTAGCTGTTACAGGTGAGAGTGCCGGTGTGGAAAAAGGCGGCAAACTGCAGATTATCAAACATGCGCTTACGATCAAGGGCATGCCGGAACATATGCCGGATCACTTTGTTATCGATGTTACAGCACTTGAAATCGGTCACTCCATCCATGTCAAGGAACTTCCTATGGATGCCTATACTGACCTTATCATTATGGATGATCCAGATACTCCTGTGATTACTGTACTTGCCTCGAAAAAAGAAGCAGAAGCCACCGTGGAAGCTGCTGCTGAAACAGCAAGCTGAAAACTCTTCAACTTCGTTTTCGAAAGAGACTCTTTACCATTCAAAGCTGCTTTTCTTCAGGGAAAAGCAGCTTTTTTTTATAGGTTATCCTTAATTTCCGAAGCCTGACTTACCATTCACCGAAAGCCAAACAAGCTTGAAAACAGAGAGCGGCACATCATCATCCCTGCACAAAACAGCTACCAATGCAGGACCAATCCGATTTCAGCATAAAGGATCGATTATTTTTCTTTCGGTCGCGTTCATTGCCTTTATCCTTATCATCTTCGTCAAAGCTGACCTTGTCCTGATCAGTTTCCGATCCATGTTCACTGCGGCAAGGCTGTTTGTCAGCGCACCGAAATCTTTACAGGCAATTTTCACCTCCGAGATCCTTGAATTCTGGATAGGTGCCATCTACCTCTGTGCACTACCGTTAACTCTTATCGTTGTTAGCGGAAACAAGTTTTGGAAACGTGCTGACGAAAAAAATAAACCTGGACAAACCGAACTGAGCCTCGGTAAAATAAGTTTCAGGGCTTTCATGCGCCAGTCAATCGCTCTCTATGCGTCAGCTGTTATCTTTATTCTTTACTCTCTGGCGTTCCTTGCACCGTTTATAGCGCCATTCAGTCCTTATGATCAACAGGATTTTCTGGTTACCGCTTATCAGCCACCATTCGCCCGGCTGCAGGCATTGGTTCTCAAACAACCTAAGACATTGACAATCCCTATACAGACTGGGAGCGGAATAACCGTTGAGCTTGCAAACAGCCTGATCAGCGATTTCCAGAAGCTGAAAACCCGTAATGAACCCAATACTGTGAGGTTTATCAATGAGTACCGGATTGACGGAGATCAGGTGATTTACCGTCAAGGGATACGGACCAAAAGCATCGGCATTGCAGAACTTGCAGGAAGCGGCAAAACACAGGAGCTTGCAGGCGGAGAGAATCGACCTAATTTTGTGATTGAACGCACCTTTATGTTTGGCACTGACCAATATGGACGAGATATTCTCAGCCGGGTCATATATGGGTCAAAAATATCGCTCTCTATTGGCTTTCTTGTAGTGTTGATCTCAGTCAGCCTCGGTACTATTATTGGGGTCTCTTCGGGATATTTCGGAGGCTGGGTAGATGCTGCCATGATGAGGATTGTCGATATCCTGATCGCATTCCCGGCCCTCTTTCTCATTCTTATTATCATCGCCACCTTTGGAAACTCGATATATCTGATTGTGATTACCCTCTCCTTTACCGGATGGATGGGAGTGGCAAGAATTGTGAGAAGCCAGGTGCTTTCGCTTAAAGAGCAGGAGTTCATTCTTGCTGCAAAATCGCTCGGGCTTTCGAATATGAGAATTATCTTCCGGCATCTTGCGCCGAATACCATGACTCCGGTTATTATTGCCGCAACACTGAGAATCGGCAGCATTATCCTGACTGAAGCGGGCCTCTCGTTTCTTGGTCTCGGAGTTCAGCCGCCCACTCCGAGCTGGGGTAACATTATCAATGAGGGTCGTGACAGCCTTTTGAACTACTGGTGGATTTCAACTTTCCCCGGTATTGCCATTCTGACAACGGTGGTGTGCTTTAACCTTATCGGTGACGGGGTCCGCGATGCCCTCGATCCAAGAATGAGAGGTTGACAATGGCGATGGATCACGAACCGGGGTGCTGGACTACCCTCGATACGACATACCTCTATAACAAACCATGGCTCACCATGCGCCAGGATACCGTTCAGCTTCCGAACGGCAGAGTCATTGACGATTATTACATCTGGGAGTTTCCACCCTGGTGCAATGTACTGGCTATTACCAAAAACCGGGAATTTGTGCTGATTCGGCAATATCGACACGGAATAGGCAAGGTTTTTTATGAGCTTCCGGCAGGAGTTCACGATAAGGCTGGCGAATCGGTCCTTGAGTCGGCACAAAGGGAACTACTCGAAGAGACCGGCTTCGGCGGCGGATCATGGACCCCTTTGATGGAACTCAGCGCCAACCCAGCCCTGCAAAATAATATCACCTACAGCTTTCTAGCTGTTGGGGTTGAGGAGATCGGCAAGCAGGAACTTGACGCCACTGAAGAGATCAGCGTGCACCTCGTCACTCTTGACGAACTCCGCTCTATTGTGCTTGACGGCAGCATGATGCAGTCGCTGCATGCTGCACCTATACTGAAATACCTTTTGACACAAGCCG
>CAINOC010000013.1 GCA_903851385.1 uncultured Chlorobiaceae bacterium
AGTGCTGAGGCTCTTAAACCGTGGCTTAAAAAATACAGTTTAGGTGAACTCTGGACTCGGGGTGAAATCGGAGGGACACGATGGTAGGTTTAAAATTATATGTAGAGGGTGGCGGAGATACCAACCAATTGAAAACAGCTTGTCGGAAAGGATTTTCTGTATTTCTCAGAAAGGCTGGACTTGTCGATACAATGCCGAGGATCGTTGCTTGCGGGAGTCGTCAGGATGCTTATGACTCGTTCTGTGTTGCTCTTGAAAATGGTAACAGTGCTATGCTATTGGTAGACAGTGAAGCTCCGGTTAGTGCTGAATGTATGCAGGGAGAGCCTGAAAGCTGGAAACCCTGGCAACATCTTCGTAACCGTCCGGGCGACTGCTGGGAAAAACCGGCAATGGCCACTGAACAAGAGTGCCACTTGATGGTACAGTGCATGGAAGCTTGGTTTTTAACTGATCGAGCATCGTTGCAGGAGTTCTTTGGGCAGGGGTTCCATCTCAAATCTTTACCGGCAGAAGAGAACAAGATTGAATCGATTGCAAAAGAGAGCGTGTATAAGTCTCTTAAAAAAGCTACCAAAAGCAGCAAATCCAAAGGAGAGTATGGCAAAGGCGACCACTCGTTCAAAATTTTGGAGATAATTGATCCAGCCCAAATAATGAAAGCATCCCCTTGGGCAAAACGATTTATTGAAGAATTGCAAACGGCAATGGGCAAGTAATTACGAAGGATAGCATGACGGTACAAGGGGAGATGTTGATTTTTTGAATAGCCTTCCAAAGGACCGATTTTTGAGCCGTTAAAGGATAAAAGTTTTTTTTGCAGGCATCTATAGACAGAGAAACAATTTAATGGCCGAATGGGGCTGACATAGCACCGGAAACACACTTAAAGAAAATCCTGCACTGAACGGAACCCTCATTTTATTCCTGATCCTTATGTCTGTACTCCTGAAGGCGGCCTCGGGCAGACAGAATAGCTTGATTCAAAAAAAGCCCTGCGGACCATAGAACCGCATCTGTTTAACATCGAACTCAGAATCCCCCCCTTCCGCCCACATCATGTTTTGGTTGAGCGAGTATCCTTCAAATAAAGCAGTAAACGGCTTTATTTTTTTTATGTGACGGGTTTATTTGGTAAATAAAAGCTGGTTATTCCGAATCGCTGTTTTTGCTGGTTACATGTGAGGTTCCAGATAATGAAGAGAAGAACAACATGGATCATATTCAAGTAACTTGCGCTATTATCGAACGAGATGGACTTGTTCTTGCTGCACAGCGGAGTGTGGCTATGAGTTTGCCTCTTAAATGGGAATTTCCGGGAGGTAAGATCCATCCTGATGAATCAACTCAAGAGTGTTTGCGTCGTGAGTTATTTGAAGAGTTGAGTATTCAGGTTAGTGTTGGAAAATCTCTTTCAGTTAGCACGTATCAGTATCCGACGTTCACGGTCACACTTCATCCGTTTATCTGTTCAATTGAAGCGGGCGAGATAGCCCTCAATGAACATGCTGCCATAACTTGGTTAGCACCTAATAACCTCCATTCTCTCGACTGGGCTGAGGCCGATTTACCGGTAATAGAGTCTTATCTTGTTGAAAATAGAGTAGATGTTTCATGAGCCAACTTGCATTTGGTATATATGAAGCACTCCTCGATGAGCTTCTGCAAGAGGCTTTAACTCAGCACCCAGAGTTACGAAGTGTCTTTGGTAAAATCGATCAAGAAGAGCAGCCGGCCATCTATGCATCATTTGTGGCCAAGGTCATTGAGCAGGCATTGCGAGAAGAGAAAGACCCGGAAAAACGTCTGGATATCTGCAATCGGATTCTTGGTCAGGTTGCCAGTGAACCGGGCTTGAGTCACCTCGCTAAACGTCGTCTTGTACAAGAAAAAAAGCCAATACTTCTTGAAATCACCCCATCCAATTATGGGTCATCAAGAGTCCCACGCCCCCAGACATCGTTAACCGAAAGCAGTCTTTTTACTGGTTCGCCACAAGAGCCTCAACTGGCACACGAACTGCTTGAAGAGATGAAGTCTGCAGACAGTGTTGACATTTTGGTTTCGTTTATCAAGTGGTCCGGGTTGCGCATGCTAATGCCTGCTTTTGAAGATTTGTCTCTGCGCAACATACCGGTCAGGGTTATCACTACGTCATACATGGGTGCATCCGATGCACCTGCCGTCGAATGGCTGGCTGAAATGTCAAACGTTAAGGTGCGAGTATCCTACGATACCGAACGCACGAGGCTTCATGCAAAGGCCTATCATTTTAAGCGGAAGTCAGATTTTTCAACTGCCTATATCGGCTCGGCAAACATGTCCAATGCTGCCATTACCAGCGGACTCGAGTGGAATCTTAAGGTTACTGCTCAAGATATGGGGCATATTCTGGAGAAATTTACTGCCGAATTTGAGACCTACTGGAATAGCAAAGAATTTATTCCATTTGACTCTGAAGAGCCTGAGCGTTTCAGGGATGCAATTGTTCGTGAACGAACAAGAGGATACGGTACCACATCGGTTTTCTTTGATCTTTCACCGCACCCTTTTCAGGAGCGCATCCTTGAGGCCTTATCGCGAGAGCGGGAAGTACACAATCGCTATAAAAATCTGGTCATTGCAGCTACCGGAACCGGTAAAACCGTGGTTGCTGCATTCGATTTTAATGAGTTTTATAAGGGACGAAAGCGTAATGCAAAATTAATGTTTGTTGCTCATCGCAAAGAAATCCTTGAGCAGGCGCGTATAACTTTCAGAAATGTTCTCCGTGACCAGAATTTCGGTGAACTTCTTGTTGGAGATTTTGCGGCCGACCGATTGGAACACCTGTTTTGTTCGGTACAGATGCTGACAAATCGCGAACTCTGGAAGCAGGTTGGACGGAGTTTCTACGATTATATTATTGTTGATGAGGTTCATCATGGAACCTCTGAGAGTTATCGCCCCATATTCGAACATTTTGAGCCCGAGATACTTCTCGGTCTAACCGCAACACCGGAACGAATGGACGGAAAATCTGTTGCTGCTGATTTCCATAACACATTTGCGGCAGAAATCCGTCTTCCAGAAGCATTGGAGGAGAAGCTTCTCTGCCCATTCCATTATTTTGGGGTGTCAGACCCGATAGCGACCGATAATGATCGTTTCTGGACCAACGGCAACTATAACAAGTCAGAGCTGGAAAACGTCTATACTATTGACCGAGTGAATGCTTCTCGGCGAGTTGACGCAATCATTGGGGCGTTAGAACGCTATCAGCTAGACTACTCTACCAATGCCAAGGGGATTGGGTTCTGCGTCACAATTAAGCATGCGCACTACATGGCAGAGCGCTTTAATGAGAGAGGTATCCCTTCCGTAGCAGTTGTGGCCACCCTTACACTTGATGAGCGTAATCAGGCTGTCTCAGACTTCAAGAGTGGGCATCTGCGCTTTCTCTTTACCGTTGATGTCTTTAATGAAGGTCTTGATATTCCGGAGATTAATCTTGTCATGTTCCTCCGACCTACAGAGAGTCTCACCGTTTTTCTCCAGCAGTTAGGGCGGGGCCTTCGTCATGCGCCTGAGAAAGAGTGCCTCACTGTTCTCGATTTTGTAGGGCAAGTACACCGGCGCTACCGGATGGATACAAAATTTCGAGCATTGCTACCCAAGCATCGCTATGCCATAGACCGAGAAGTTGAGCTAGATTTTCCACACCTACCTCCAGGCTGTTCTATCCAGCTTGACCGACAATCGCGAGAATATGTACTCCGAAATATTAGGGAAAATCTCAGGAATCTTAACGTGCAGGTGCCAGATCGCTTGCAGACTTTCTCGAGCGAGACAGGGCAGGAGTTGACCTTTGGCAATTTCATTCGCTACCACGAATATGAACCGGAAGTACTGCTGGCAAATGAATCCTGGTCGGGGTGGAAAGCCAAAGTACTGTTAGCTCCGATTCCTACCGATCCTGATCTTGTACGGTTGAAAAAGGCTTTGATTCGAGCTGCATTTATCAATGGACCGAAGGAAGCTGCCTTGTTAAGACATGTCATTAGCAAAGTTTCGCAAGGTGAAATAGCAGAAGCAATTGCACTTGCCGGACAATCGGCCATGGTCGTGTATTATCGTATATGGGGAGAGAACGGTAGTAATCTGGGTATTTCATCCTTTGAAGATGCCTTACAACGGCTTTCGAAAAACCCGTCAATTCTTGCCGATTTAGGAGAAATCTTGAACTGGTCGATCGACTCGAGCGAAGTCAGTGGTCTTGTCCCAGAATTGCCTTTTCCTTGTCTACTCGAGTTGCATGCAAAATACAATAGCAGAGTAATCCAAGCCGCATTCGGAAAAGCAAATATCGCAACAACAGGACAGACAGGGGTTGGGGTATTTCACTTTCCAGAGGTGAAGACTTATGCGCTATTGCTCACCTTTCAGAAAACCGAAAAGGAGTTCTCCCCGAGTACCATGTATGCTGATTACCCCATCAGCAGAGAACTTCTTCATTGGGAATCTCAAGCAAATACAGCCCAACATCACAGTGATGGCCAAAATCTGATCCATCATGTTGAAAGAGGATATACAATTTTGGTTTTTGCTCGTGATCAGAAAAAGCGGAATTCGATCTCAATGCCCTTTACCTATCTAGGACCCGTGGAGATGGTGAGCTATGAGAGCGAAAGGCCGATAAAGATGGTCTGGCGGTTACGATACCCAATGCCAGTAGAGATGTTTGACGACAACAGAAGAGGCGGGTAAGTATTAATCACCACTTTCGCAATTATTTTTAACGGTTAGGAATAGAGCTATGACCAGACCTTTTAAAATCGAATCGAAAGATATTACTCTTCTGAGTGATATTCAGCTAACTCTGTTGTTAGGTGAATTATTACATGCAGAAGCCTATAAATTTGGAATTGCTCAGCGTGCTGCAGAGGTTGCACTGAATATTCAAGTTGGAGATGGTGGTGAAGATGGTCGTATCTTTTGGAATAATGGACCAGAATCCACTGACTATTTACCTAATCGGTTGACCATGTTTCAAAACAAGGCAACAGAAATGGGTCCGACAGCATATGCTAATGAAATAATGACAAAAAAAACAAAAAAGTGCCCAAGTGTTGTAAAGCCAAAGGTAGATGAAGTACTAACTCAAGGAGGAGCTTATATATTTTTTACGACACAAGAGTTGAATAAACAGCAAAAAGATGAGCGCATTACTACCGTTAGAAAAAAACTTCTTGAACAGGAAAAGTTATATGCGGATTCGAGTGAGATTAATATCTATGATGCATCTGACATAGCTGTTTGGTCAAATAATTTTATATCGACTGTGGTTTCTGTCCAACATTGGGTTGGTCTACCAATGGAAAGAGGACTAAAAACTTTTAATCTATGGAGTGAGCATGAAGATTTATTGCGTATCCCATTTGTTGAAGTAGAAAGCAGAAAACAGGTAGTAGAGTCCCTTGTTGCACAAATCGCCGAACCGAAATCGTGTTTTCGTATAGTTGGATTGTCTGGACTTGGAAAAACCAGAACAGCTTTTCAAGTTTTTTGCGAAAATAAAACGATTAACAATCTCGTTGTATATGTCGATGCAAATCATGCACCTGCCATTGATGGTTTGGTGGCCGATTGGGTGAGCCTTGGTTTAAAAGTAATACTGGTAGTTGATAACTGTGAATATAGACTGCATGAGCGTATAGTTCAGGAAGTACGCCGTGAAAGCAGCAAAATCAGCTTGTTGAGCTTAGATTATAATTTCGAAATCGTGCAGCCTTCAACTTGTCGTTTTACGTTGAGTCCTATGACTGATGAGGAGTTACTCCAATTACTAGCTCCTATATACAAAGAGAAACTTCCTGATTTGGATAGAATCGTCAAGTTTGCTCAAGGCTTTCCGCAGATGGCTGTTCTGTTGGCAGAGGCACGATTGGCCGAAGATCCCAGAGTTGGTGAGCTTACAGAAGATGAGTTGGCTAATAAGCTTTTATGGAAGCGAAATGAGATCGAAAATCAAGAGTACTTAAAAATACTTCAGGCGTGTTCATTGTTTGATATTTTTGGTATTGAAAAAGAAGTAGAAAGTCAGCTCCAATACATTGCAGATCTTGTTAATATCGATTTAGATACTGTTTACAAGTGTGTACAGGACTATTCGGTAAGAGGTCTGATTGACCGTCGTGGCCGGTTTGGTCAAGTAGTTCCTAAACCATTAGCGATTCGTTTGGCTGGGCAGTGGTGGACAAATTCTCGCGAACAAAAGCAAATAGATCTTGTAGGCGGTATTCCAGAAGGAATGATTGAAGGATTTTGCCGACAAGTGGAGAAAATGGATTTTCACTCAAATGTAAAGCAGTTAACTGAGAAATTGTGTGGGGTACAAGGCCCTTTTGGCCAAGCGGAAGTGATCTTGTCGTTACGGGGTTCTAGACTCTTCCGCTCATTTGCAAATGTGAATCCCGAAGCTACTGCTACAGCGTTGTATAGTGCCTTGGTGAAAAAAGACTATCAACAGCTCTCTATTATTGTGGGTGACGTCCGACGAAATTTAGTGTGGGCCTTGGAAAGGCTTTGCTTCCATGCTGATATTTTTCAGAAAGCTGCATGGTGTATGTTGCTTTTAGCATCAGCAGAAAATGAAGGTTTCAGTAACAATGCTACAGGAATGTTTGCTCAATTATTTCGCATTAATCTTTCAGGAACAGCATCAGAGCCTACAGTACGTTTTGCATTGCTAAACGATGCTTTAGATTTAAACCAATGCAATGTTGATAGGGTAGTGCTTGAGGCCCTTGAGCAAGCAATTAGTACTTACGGCGGGACGCGAACAATTGGAGCTGAATATCAAGGTACAAGAGCACCACTCAAAGAGTGGAGACCGAAAATTTGGCAGGAAATATATGATTATTGGCAAGAAGCATTCAATTTACTACTACGCCTGATTAAAAGAGGTGACGCTCAAAAAGAGAAAGTATTATCTGTTATTGGAAATTCTATCCAAGGTTATGTGCAGAGGGGTCGTATCGACATGTTGGATGCAGTCATAAGGAATATTGTATTCCTTAATGGACGCTATTGGCCAGCTGCGTTAAACAGCATAAAACATATTTTTGAATACGATTCAGAAGATCTGAAGCAAGATGTAATTAATGCTCTTAATAGCTGGCTTGAATTATTGAACCCTGACGGCGGTGATTTATCTGAAAAGCTAAAGATCCTCATAGTCAATCCACCAATGGAGCATCAAATTGGCCCTGATGGACATTATATTGATGTGGCATCTGAACAGGCAATGACATTAGGTGTTGAAGTAGCGAAGGATGTTGATGCATTAATTCCTCATCTTGACTTGCTTTTAAATGGAGAACAAAAGCAAGCCTATTCTTTTGGATATCAGTTGGCTTTGGATATTGGTGATATCGAACAATTGCTGGAGCAATCGCTTATGCGCCTTTTAGCTGCCAATCCGGCGAACCCCAGTTTTATAATCGGTATTTATCGTGGTATTTTTGAGCGCTCATCCGAAGTTTGGCAGGAGTATATCAACAAAATTCTGGCTGATGATCATTTTATTTATCTCTATCCTGATGTTATCCGCACTGGTGATATTCAAAAGCGGCACCTTGACATATTTCTGCAATTGATTTGTAGTGGTACTCTTTCGCCGAATAGTGCAAAGGTATTATGCTATGGCAGTGTTACATCTGGTATTCCCCCAAATACTATAGCTGAATTTTGCCTGTCGCTGGCGGAACTGAACGATGATGCTCGTTGGCCAGCATTGAATATTCTCTATATGTACTGCTTTGGTAAGCAGGAGAACATTGAGACTCTTCGTAACCCACTCAAACGATTAGTTTCAATTGTGCCTTTGTATGAAGAAAGGAAGGGGGCTACAATTGACATGCACGAATGGTCTGATTTAGCTCAAAAGTTATTGAAAGTCCGAGATGAAGAGTTTACTGTTGCATTGACGAACCAGCTCATCATTGCTTGTAAGCATGGGTTAAATCATTCTGATATTTGGAATTATATCAAACCACTTCTACTCAATCTAATGCGTGAGTATGGAAATGTGCTTTGGCCAATATTGGGAATTGCTGTTGTTGAGGCAGAAGGAATGAATCGGTACTGGTTACAGCAGCTCTTGGACCGAGAAAATAGTTTTGAAAACCAACAGCCTTGTGTGTTGTCAGTTTTACCCGTGGACAGTGTGATTACATGGTGTAAGGAGCACCCAGAACTTGGTCCTAGTT
Source organism: uncultured Chlorobiaceae bacterium (assembly GCA_903851385.1). Classification (GTDB taxonomy): domain Bacteria; phylum Bacteroidota; class Chlorobiia; order Chlorobiales; family Chlorobiaceae; genus Chlorobium. Next base: position 8,250 of record CAINOC010000013.1, read on the forward strand.
TTGTTGCGAACTGTGTAAATGTTTTTGAACCCATTGACGAGCAACAAAAGCCATCTAATTTGTTTGTAGCCTTGTTAGAGCATTTTGGTGACGACAAACGTGTTGTCAGTGCACTTGGTGCAAACATTTCGACTCGGGGATGGAGTGGTTCGCTTGTGCCCTATCTTGAATCGGATAAGGCGTCTCTTAGTATTTTATTAAAGCATAAAAGCAATAATGTAAGGGACTGGGTAACAAATCATATAGAATACATTGATAAGCAAATAGAGGTTGAGTCTGTCAGAGATGAAGAAGATGACTTCGGTTTATTTTGAAATATGAAGAAATATCCTCAATCTGCTTTTTGTTATTCCTTTTCTAAATCAGTAACGAATTAATTATTAAGAACTAAGCCACTATAGAACGGACTCTTGGTATATCATGATCCATTATCCTTAACACTGCCCCCAAGTGGTCTTCAAGAGCATCCAAATTTGCGAAGACAACATTTCCGAAAGCTTTCTCGCGAAGTTCGACTCACAAGTGCTCAACGGGATTGAGTTCCGGAGTATATGCCAGTGCGGTTCATGCAAACTGGCTTGATGAAAATGGAAAAGCAGAGATCGATGACCGTACCCCCGAAGATCTTCTCGACATCATCGAAACCAAAGGTCGGGAAATAGCCGAAGCTCTCTCCCTGCTCAAAAATGCTTCGTTTCAAAAAAGCTGAAAAGCCTCTCTCGATTCATATTTTAATGAATAGTAAGTGTTCATAATTTTATTACATTATTGATGAACATTTCATTCGAGAGCAAGGATTTGAGGAAATATGCGAATGATGATCGTTTGGCGGTGCGTAAACTTGGGGCGAGCAGAGCAGAGTTATTCAAGCAACGTCTCGATGACCTGAGAGCAGCAGAAACACTTGAAGATGTTCGCCACCTGCCGGGTCACTACCATGAAATGAGAGAGAATCGTAAAGGCCAGTGGGCATGTGATTTGGACCAACCTTACAGGTTGATTTTCGAGCCCCATGAGAACCCGATTCCTGCGAACGAGCACGCACAATACATTTGGCTTGAAATAAAGGGTGTAGAAATTGTTGAAATTGTGAACTATCACAAAGAGGGTTGAAAATGACGAAGCCTAACGAATATATCCCGCAAACGGTAACTCATCCCGGGGTGACGTTGAAGGAGAAGCTTGAAGAGCTGGGCATGAGCCAGAAAGAATTTGCCGTGCGCACCACTAAACCAGAGCAGACCATTGTTAAGGTTATTAATGGAGAGAGCTCTCTTACTCCCGATATGGCGGTGCAATTTGAATCAGTACTTGGAATCCCTGCGAATTTCTGGTTGAAGAGGCAGCAGAATTATGATGAGGCGGTTGCACGGGCGAAGCGACGGGATGTATTAGTCGCAGGAGTCGATTGGGCAGGCTCTTTTCCAACTGCGAAAATGACTCAACTGGGTTGGCTGCCAACAACAGAAAGCCATGAACAAAAGGTTGATGCGCTGTTATCTTTTTTTGGAATTTCCTGTCACCAAGCCTGGGAGGACTATTACTGCGGTCTTAAGCTGAAGGTAAGTTTTCGAATATCTTTAGCCCATTCCCGTGAACCTTACGCTATTTCCGCATGGCTTCGACAAGGCGAGTTGGATGCCATGAAGCTTGACGCCCCAACTTTCTGCCCAAAAACGTTTAAAGCAAATCTTGAGAGCATCAAGAAGATCATGGCCGGGCATCCTGATGATTTTTTCCCGCGTCTTCAGCAGCTTTGTCTTGATGCGGGAGTAAAGGTTGTCTATACGCCTTGTCTCCCGAAAGCCCCTGTTCACGGCTCAACCCGCTGGATAAACGATAATACCCCTTTGATTCAGCTGTCAGCCCGGTATAAACAGAATGACAGGTTCTGGTTTACCTTTTTTCATGAAGCTGGTCATATCCTTCTGCACGGCAAAAAATACATATCAATAGAAGATGATGCCTTTAATGATATCGATATGGCAAAAGAGCGCGAGGCTGATGCATTTGCTGTGCGATGGACTTTTTCTGAAGAAGAGGAGCAGGAGGTACTTCAATATGGAGCGTTGAAAGAAAAGGATATCATCAACTTCGCACAAAAATTCGGCACTCATCCTGCCATGATTATCGGGCGGTTCCATCATAAACAATTTCTGCCCTATACTGTTGGTCGTCAGTATATCCAGCCTGTGCATCTTGACTGACAGCTCCCCTCTCACCCCCCCCGCAACTGAATGGCGCTTATCCCTCAATCACTCATCAGGAAGGAGCTTTTCGCACTGCTGAAGATAATTTATTACTTTAGCACCTATCGAAATTGAATTGAATGCGGATTTGATAACCCCCGGTGGGACAACAAGCTGCTTAAGGCATATAAATACAACGTATTATGGAGATCACGGAACAGCCGAAATTAAAGAGAGACGATATTATAGAGTTGAGAATAACTGATCAGGCGGAGAAAGATCAGTGTTTCGGTCGGCTTGACAATGGCATGGGAGTCATGGTCAGCGGGATGCTTGCGGTCGGCGACCTGGTATCGGCCAAGATAAAAAAGGTAAGACAGCGCTATATCGAAGCTTTTGTGGTTGAGGTGCTTGAGCCATCGCCCGACAGGACCGAACCATTGTGCAGTTATTTCGGGGTTTGCGGCGGATGCAAGCTGATGCATATTCGCTATGAGGCCCAGCTTCAATACAAGCAGAAAAAGGTTAAAGATGTCCTTGAGCACTTAGGAGACTTTGTAGCTCCTCCGGTTACAGCCGTAAGCGCCTGTGCCGATCCATTCCACTACCGCAACAAGATTGAGTTCTCCTTTTCAAACATGCGCTATCTGCTGCCGGAAGAGCTTTCCATGGAGAAGCTTGATCGGCCCAAGGATTTTGCGCTTGGCTTCCATACACCAGGCAACTTTGAAAAGGTAATTGACATAGACTACTGCTATCTGGCCAAGGAGTCGATGAACAAGGTGCTTAAGCTGACCAGGGAGTTTGTGCTTGCCAATGCCCTTGTGCCCTATTCTGCCAGAGCGCATACCGGATATTTGCGCAATCTTGTGGTGCGCTTCAGCGAGAACCGTGAAGAGGTGATGGTCAACCTTGTCACCTCATGGTATGACGATGATATCATGCAGCGATACAGGGCGCACCTTGAGTCGGGGATGGAGGGCGTGAAGATGACGATACTGAATAATGTGACGTCACGACTGAACACCGTAGCCACAGGCGACGAGGAGTTTACTCTGAGCGGCGACGGATATATAACCGAGCGGCTTGGCAACCATGATTTCAGGATATCGGCCAACTCTTTTTTCCAGACCAACTCCTCACAGGCTGAGGTGCTCTACAACGCAATACTGAAGGTTGGAGGCCTCAAGGCGGAGGATACTGTGTATGACCTCTATTGCGGAACAGGAACCATAACGCTCTATCTGGCAAACCACTGCCGCCAGATTATCGGGCTTGAAGTGGTTGAAAGCTCCATCAACGATGCGCGCTCCAATGCGGTGTTGAACGGCATTACCAATGCGGAGTTTTACAAGGTTGACCTGAAGGATTTTCAGGCGCTCTTAGGAACGCTTGAGCACTATGCTAATCCGGGGGTGATTATTACCGATCCTCCAAGGGCCGGGATGCAGCCTAAGGCGCTTGCCACGATGATCCGGCTCAGGCCGAGGAGAATAGTCTATGTAAGCTGCAACCCTGCGAGCCTGGCGCGAGACGGCAAGGAGATATGCGCACACGGCTACACCCTGCTTTCAGTGCAGCCGGTTGACATGTTCCCCCATACCAGCCATATCGAAAGCGTGGCATGCTTTGAGAGGACGAGCTCCTACTGAAGAGTTATTTCCCGCCGGCTTTGAGAAGTTTGCGGCGTTCTTCGGCAGTTAATGATGCATATCCCCTGGCGGAAATTTTGTCGAGGATGGTGTTGATCTCATCTTCGGAGGCAGGAGTCTCTTTACTCGTTGTCCGGTAAAGGCGGGGCCCGCTTTTCTGCTTTCCCAGAGAGCGGATTTTATCGGTCACTCCGGAAAATGACCACTCCGCCCGTTTGATGGAAATGTAGATGAAGCCGATAAGCATTCCCCCGAGGTGAGCAAAATGGGCAATGTTGCTGCCGCTGCCCATAGAGCGGCTGCCGAAACCGGAGAAGAATTCGATGAGCGCATAGCCCGCTATAAAATACTTTGCCTTGACGGGGAAGAGGAAATAGAGAAAAATATAGCGGTTCGGAAACATCATGCCGAACGCAAGCAGCACGCCGTAAATGGCTCCCGATGCACCAACAGTTGGATAGGGGTCGCCCATGGTGGCCAGCAGGTTGATTAATGCCGCTCCAATACCGCAGACAAAATAATAGGTGCTGAATTGCCGTGTGCCCCAGTAATTTTCAATTTCGGCACCGAACATCCAGAGAGCGAACATATTGAAGAAGAGGTGTGTGCCTCCTCCATGGATAAACATGTAGGTGAGCGGCTGCCAGATCCTGAAGTTTCCGGAGCTGATCGGCCAGAGTGAACCGAGAGCGAGAATGGCTTCGCCGAACGGGGATAACTGCAGCGCAAAGACTGCTACGTTAATAAAAATAATTGTTTTAATCGCCGGAGGTATAACCTGAAAGCCCCCGGGACTGTATGGCTGGTTGGAATAGTTCATCAATTGCATTAGTTCTGCTCATTCCCGCTGCTGATCAGCGGGAACAGGCGTCTCAAAAGTAAGTGCCGTCAAAAGCTTATCTAATGAACGGAACGGGTTAATCGTTCAGGGCTGCGATGCCGGGGAGCTCCTTGCCTTCAAGGAATTCAAGGCTTGCGCCTCCGCCAGTTGATATATGGGTAATCTCTTTCGAGAGCCCTGCTTTTGCTATAGCTGCAGCAGAGTCGCCACCGCCGACAATTGTTGTTGCTCCTTTTTCCGTTGCTTCAGTCAAGGCTTTTGCAACAGCCATTGTGCCTGCAGCAAAATTGTCTATTTCAAACACGCCCATCGGTCCATTCCAGAGTACGGTGCGCGCTGAAAGAATTTCTTTGCGATACGCTTCGGCTGTGATTGGTCCGATATCGACGCCGATCATGTTCTCGGGGATAGCGGCAATGCTTGCCGCATGGCTTGCGGAATCAGCGGAAATTTCTGCCGCAAGAATGACATCTGTCGGCAGGAGCAGCTTAATCCCCTTCTTTTTTGCTTCGTCCAGAATTTTAAGGGCGAGTTCTACTTTGCTCTCTTCAACCAGAGATTTCCCTGTCTGGTAGCCTTGCGCCTTGAAGAAGGTGAAGACCATTGCTCCGCCGATAAGGACGGTATCAACCTTTTTGAAAAGGTTTTCAAGGACATCTATTTTCCCTGATATTTTTGATCCGCCGAGAATAGCGACAAACGGACGATCCGGTTCCTGCAGGGCTTTGCCCAGATAAAGCAGCTCCCTTTCGATAAGGAATCCGGCGACAGCAGTTTTTATGAAGTGAGTAATCCCTTCTGTTGACGCATGAGCCCTGTGTGCAGTACCGAATGCGTCGTTGACATAGACTTCGCCGAGTTCAGCCAGGGCTTTTGAAAAAGTGGGGTCATTTGCCTCTTCTTCCGGGTGAAACCGCAGATTTTCAAGCAGGATCACTTCTCCGTCTTTAAGGGCAAGCACCTGCTTTGTGACTTCAGTGCCAATGCAATCTTTTGCCATCGTCACCGGGGAGCCGAGAAGTTCGGAAAGTCTTTTTGCCACAGGGGCAAGCGAAAAATCGGGGTTCACTTTTCCTTTCGGTCGTCCAAGGTGGGACATCAGAATAAGCCGGCCTCCGTCATTCAGAACTTTACGGATGGATGGAAGAGATTCAAAGATTCTTTTGTCGTCGGTAATTCTTTTGTTGTCATCGAGGGGAACATTGAAATCGACACGCATCAGTACGCGTTTGCCTTTGACTGAAATGTCCGACAGAGTTTTTTTCTGCATTGCTCTTCCAATTGAATTTTAAAAAAATCCATTCATCCAATAATGTGTATCTAATCTACAATATAATCAGTTTACCCCAGAGGGACAGTGGCTATCTATCACCTCTGTTCAGTGCTGGCTGTTGCGTCGGGCGATGCGGTACTTTTTGATGTTTTCGGTTTGCTCCGCGATCGATTCGGCGAAATTATGCCCTCCTTTTCCGGTGGCTACAAAGTAAAGGTATTTTGTATCAGCAGGGTTCAGTACTGCAAGGATCGATGCCGATCCGGGGTTGCAGATCGGTCCTGGAGGAAGCCCGTTGTGACGATAGGTGTTGTACGGGGAGTCTGTTGGAAGGTCTTTGTAGAAAAGCCGCCGGGCTGTTCCTCCAAGTGCGTATTGAACGGTCGGATCGGCCTGCAGGCGAATATTATGTTTCAGCCGGTTGAGATAGACGCTTGCAACAACAGGTTTTTCTGCGGCAACAGGGGTTTCGGCTTCAACAATTGAGGCCAGGGTCAAGAGCGCGGTTTCGCTCAATCCGACTGAGGCGGCGGTTGACTGGAGATTGCCGGTATAGAAGTGCCTGAATCGTCCGACAAGAAATCCCACCGCTTCTTCAGGCGTACTTGCCCACACAAAGTCATAGGTTCCGGGAAAGAGGTAGCCTTCGGCATTTCTGGCTGTAATGTTGTGTTTTTGAAGCAGCTGGCTGTCGGATGCTGCTGCCATAACAGCGGTTGAATCCATGTCAAGGTTCCGTGAGAGCAGGCGCGCGATGTGCCGTATGTCGAGGCCTTCGGGTATGGTGATTCTGACCTCGTCCTGCTTGTGGGCGTGAAGGAAGTATAACAGCGAGAAATTAGACATGCCGGGGGGAAGGGAGTATCGGCCCGGCTTGATATTGTGCAGCTTCGGTATAATGCGACCGGTGAGGAGTACCGGCCATGAGGTATTGATTGAGCCGTTTCGCTGCAACTCTTCTACAATGGCTTTGAAGCCCATACCGCGGTGAACAATGAGAGGTGTTGCGTGGGGGGCGGTATTTATTCCCGGCACAAGCAACAGACCACCCAATGCTGTCAGCAGAATTGCAGCGCCAGTTATGAGCAGTTGACGTGGAGAGTTTTTTTTTGAGGCCATGGTGAGGGAACTCTCTTATCGGGTGTGTATGCCTGCCTGACTGTTTTTCCACTCGTGTTGCAGCATGCGGCTCTCTTCGAGAATGCAGCGGTATATTTTTTCGAGCGTGTAGGCTATCTCGGGCGAGTCGGCGTGGATGATAACATTCTGCAGTACCTCTTTTTCGCGTTCGGGCTGAAGTACCTGTTCTCCGATTTGGGATTTAAGAGAGCTGATATGTTGAGCGCAATGCAGTCTTTCGCAGAGGAGGTCGGATAGCTGGTGGTCGATGGCATCGATTTTTTTTCGCCATGCGTCCAGTTCCTGCCAATGCTCTGTATTGTTTATTGTGCTGTCTGTCATAGTGATGAGCGGAAGTTTATTGATGCTTATCGTGACCGAACAGGAGTATAAGAAAATGTGAGGGGTGATCTTCAGGGCTTGTCGCGAGTGAAGAGCTTCATCCATCGGTCAACTTCCTGTTCGCTCAACGATTTATCGTTGAATTTTTTCTCTTTTATGGAACTCTGCTTTTTCCGTAGATGCTTGTTCCTGTGAGTATCGGCTCCCGCATTGCTCTGGAGCTGGAGCGCAAATTCCTCTGATTTTATGCACCTGGCACCGAATGCCGTTGCATACCTGCGAATTTCGTCGTCAGAACTTACAATAGTAACTATTTTTACTTTTGTGTTCAACGATTTTACATAATCAATGATCCATAGATCGGCACTTTTAGATGCCGGAGTAAAGACAATGTGAAGCGACGCACCGAAGGCGCTCTCTCTGGTACCGCCTTTTCCATCGTAGACAATGGTGATCGGACACTCTTTCTCCTGCTGAAAGCGGAGCAGCTGTTTTTCTGTCTCCTGACGCAGAACATCAAGAGATGCTGAGCAGGGTGAGGGGTACAGCTTGTACAGTAAATTGTACCCATCCACCACAATTTCGCCGTGGCCTCTCCTCATGGTGATTTCCGCCATTAAAATATACAGAGCAACTCTAGTTTAAAATAGCTGAATATTTTTTTAGTGCATCCTTTTTTTATACATTTTAAGTGGTGAGTAGTGGTAAAAAATGGGTGGAAATGCCCTCTCGTCATGATGTTTTCCTTTTAATTATGCCAAAACGCAGGAGATACAATGCGCTTTGGCGGATATTTCACCCCGAACGGCAGCTAACTTGAATGTTTTCATGGCCGGCTTTATTGGGAAAGAGAGACATGCCGTTGATGAGAAAGGGCGACTCATGATTCCTGCCAGGTTTCGCAGAAGGTTCGGCATGGGTGATGACGATAGTGCTGTCGATGGCGCTTACAGGCATTCAGAAGGGCTTTACATCATGAAAGCGCCTGATCGCTCACTTGAACTTTATGAGCCGTTCATATGGGCTGGTACCAGAAAAACTATTTCGGCGCTTTCTGATTTCAACCCTGAGGAACGCCTGCTGAAGACGTTGATGTATGAAAGCCTTGAGATTGTGGAACTTGACCGTCAGGGGCGGATTGCCCTGTCAAAAGAGTTTCTTGAGCATGCGGGTATTACAAAAGATGTGGTGATAATAGGGGCTGATACAAAAATGATTATCTGGGATCCGGATCGCCTTCTCGGGCTGCTCGAGGAGAGTGCAGGGCGTTTTGCGACTCTCGCGGGAAGGTATTTTTAACGCTGATGGCACAATATATATATCACGAGCCGGTTCTTGCTGCCGAAATAATTGCTTCTCTTGTCCGAAAACCCGGGGTTTATGTTGACGGGACTCTTGGAGGCGGAGGTCATTCTCTCGGGATTTTGCGGGCTCTCAATGAGGCGGGGTATAGCGCAGGGTCGCTCGTTATAGGCATTGACCAGGATGACGCTGCCCTTTCTGCTGCAGCTGAAAAGCTCCGGGAGTTCGATGCTCATACGGTTCTCTTCAAGGGAAATTTTGCGGCTATTGAGAGTATTGTCCAGAGTGTCTGCAGCGAAAAAGGGCTGAAGCCGAAGGTTGCGGGGATTCTGCTTGATCTTGGAGTATCGTCGTTTCAGATTGACACGGCGGAGCGGGGGTTCAGTTATCTGAGGGATGGACCTCTTGATATGAGGATGGATATGGATGCTCCCTTAAGCGCTGCCGATATTGTCAACACCTATGACGAGAAGGATCTGGCAAGGCTTATTTACCGGTATGGGGAGGAGCCCAGAAGCCGGAGTATCGCCAAGTCGATTGTAACCTACAGGCGTGACAATGGACCGGTGAGCAGGACGGAGGAGCTTGCCGACATTATCCGCGGCAACTTCACCGGAACGGATAAGATTATCAAAACGCTGTCAAGAGTGTTTCAGGCCTTGAGAATTGAGGTGAACAGTGAGCTTGAGGTGCTTCGCAAGGTGCTGTACGACGGGATTGAGTGTCTTGATGACCATGGACGGATGGCGGTAATCAGTTATCACTCTCTCGAGGACAGGATTGTTAAAACAGTTTTTGCCGAGAAAGCAAAGAGCGACTGGGGCCCTAAAGGGGTCGGATTGAGGGAGCCTCTTCGGAGGGGCAGCATCTCACTCGTTACTAGAAAGCCTCTCATTGCTGCCCAGCAGGAGATAGATTCAAACCCGAGAGCCAGGAGTGCAAAATTAAGGGTCATTGAAAAAATTTCACAGGGAGGTTACCGTGAAGGTCAATAATGCTTTTTTGGGAACGTTCGACAGGCTGTCGCAACGGATTAAAGGCTTCAGAGGCTTCCGCTCGAAGATGGCTGCAGAGGTGATTGCTGCCGGACAATCCGGCCGGCCGGAAGAGATTATTGTAACGGGAGATGATTTTCAGGCCGGCTTTGGTGCTCCATCGGCCGGACAGGGCTTCAAGGAGTCAGAGCTTAAGGAACTGCTCAGTAATGCCCTTAAGTTTGATATCGGTGTGTTGCTGCGTCTGCGGACCTTTGTCTATCTGCTTGCCGGAACAGGAATTTTTCTTTTCCAGACCTATAATACCCTTGCCATTATTAATCTTGCCCAGCAGAATGACAAACTTCGCAACGAGATACAGATGAGCACGAGCGTGATTACCTCGCAGGAGCTGAAAGTGCATGAACTCCAGAGTATTCATAATATCGCTAAGGATGCAGTCTCACTTGGGCTGACAACGTCCAGTGCCCCCCCGGTTGAAATTGAGCCGTGAGTGCTGCCGGTAATACAATGGGATGCTCATGAGTGACCAGCAGAATATCCAGAGCAGGGATGATCAAGAGTTCGGCAAGCGGCTCGGATTCATCGTTGCGCTTTTTGCTGTTTTTATTGTGGCAATCATTGCAATGCTGCTCAATATTCAGGTGGTCAATGTTAAAAAATACCGCGAGAAAGCAACCCGGCAGTATGAGCGAGTGATAACGGAGAAAGCCAAGAGAGGAGTTATCCTTGACAGGCATTCGCGTATGCTTGCTGAAAGTATCGAGTCCCTCTCCTTTTATGCTGATCCTGCAATTGTAAGGAATACCCCGCTCTTCAATGAAAAAGGCAAGTCGGTTATTGACAAGGCTACCAGGAAGCAGAAGGTTTATGATAATTCGATAGCGGTAGCAACCATGTTTGCCCGGTATTTAGGAGGCAATAAGGGTGTCTACCTCAAAGAGCTGCACCGGAAAACAGGGATGGCCGTGCTGGGCAGGAAAATTCCTGTTGCCAAAGCACTGCCTCTCATGCAGGAAAAGATTCCCGGAGTATGGTTTGACAAGGATCAGCAGCGCTATTATCTCAATATTGCGGCTCAGGTGATTGGCAGTACAGATATACATAACGAAGGTAGCAGCGGTCTTGAACTGCAGCTCAACAGGGTGCTGAAAGGCATTGACGGGACGATAATCTATCAAAGGTCTGCAACCGGGAGGCGATATCCCGCACCTGATGCCAAACAGCAGAGTGCAGTTAAGGGCAACAGTGTTCAGCTGACCATCGATGCCGATATTCAAAGCATCGTTGAGGATGAGCTTGCAAAGGCGGTTGAGAAGTTCCGAGCCGATGCATCTGCGAGTATTGTTATGGATGTTCATACCGGTGAGATCATTGCCATGGCCAATAATCCGACATTTGATCTTAACCAGCGCTCCTCGTGGTCTGCTGAAAAGTCGCGCAATAGGGCGGTGACTGACAGCTATGAACCGGGCTCGACATTCAAGCTGGTTATGGCGTCTGCGGCGACGGAGGTTCTGCACAGAAAGGCTGAAGACCGGGTGAACGGCATGAATGGCGTTATGCCCATCTATAATCTTTTTATCAAGGATCATGAGCCGTACGGGAACATCTCGTTCAGGGAGGCTATCATGTATTCGAGCAATATTGTTGCAGCAAAGACCGCACTGGCTGTGGGGAGCGAGAAGTTCTATGTCTATACGATGAATTACGGGTTTGGACGCAAGACGGGCATTGGACTGGTTGGAGAGTCGCCGGGAAGGGTGCGGCCTCTTGAGCGGTGGGACAGGACAACACTGCCTTGGATGGGTTACGGCTATCAGGTTATGGCTACTCCTCTGCAGATATTGCAGGCCTATGCGACCATTGCCAATGACGGTGTGCTGATGAGGCCGTTTATCATAAAAAAGGTTATCAACGTGGAAGGCAAAACCGTCTGGGAGAGTGCGCCTAAAGCGGTCAGGAAGGCGGTGCTTCCTCAAACGGCCCGCTATCTCGGCAAGGAGTATTTTAAGGCGGTTGTGGATAGTGGAACCGCCAAAAGTGCGGCTGTTCCTGGTGTAACTGTTGCCGGCAAGACCGGAACAGCAAGGCGTGCTGCCGGAGGTTCGTATTCGAAACCGGTGTACGTTTCCTCTTTTGTCGGGTATTTTCCGGTTGAAGCTCCCCGTTATGCCATTGTTGTGGTTGTGGAAAATCCGAAAACTGCCTATTATGCCGCGATGGTTGCGGCCCCTGTTTTTTCCAGCATTGCTTCAAGAATGATTGCCTGCTCCCCGGAGATGCAGAAAAAGCTTGCGTTCCGTTCTACGGAGCAGGCGGCTATTGATTCTGTGTCGACAGTGGTTGTGCCTGACCTTGCCGGCCTTCAGGTGCGTGATGCAGAGCGGTTGCTGAAATGGCATAACCTGGAGATGGATTCGTCGGGAGATATGGATGGATGTGTCGGCCGTCAGAGTATTGCTCCGGGACAAAAAGTTAAAAAGAAGACGGTTATCAAGGTGACGCTTGCTTCAGCAACGATGAATAAAACCTCCTCATGGCTGCCTTGAAGGAGGCCTCAAAGCATAGAGAGCTGCCTCTGGAGGAGCTGCTCAAGGGAATTACCTGGAAAGCGCTTGCAGGCAGGACCGACGGCGAGAGGACAATCCGGATGGTTACCAGTGATTCCCGTGAGGTTGTGCCAGGCTCCCTCTTTGTGGCTGTTCGAGGCTATTGTGCCGATGGCCACCAGTTTATCGACAGTGCTCTGCGGCGGGGGGCGGTGGCGGTTGTCTGTGAGGAGCTGCCCGGAGAGACCAATCCGGACTGCCTTTATATTACTGTTCCGGATGCACGGATTGCTCTGGGGGAAGCTGCCCGGATTTTTTATGGAAAGGCTTCGGACCAGTTGCTGATTATCGGGGTTACCGGCACAAACGGCAAGACCACTACGGCAAAGCTGATTACTGCAATGCTGAATGCCAACGGGATTGCTTCGGGGTATATAGGGACTAATCTCTGCAGAATTGGAGAGAGGGAGATTTCGCTTGATCGCACGACTCCGGAGGCGCATGGTCTGCATTCGCTTTTCAGCGAGATGCTGGATGCAGGGTGCAGGGCGGTGGTGATGGAGGTTTCATCCCATGCGCTCGTTTTGAAGAGAGTGTACGGGATACGGTTTCATGCCGCAGTTTTTACCAACCTGACTATGGAGCACCTGGACTTTCATCACTCCATGCATGAGTATTCGATGGCAAAACAGCTGCTTTTTGATGCTCTCGGTCCAGACGGGTTTGCGGTGTTGAATGTTGATGATCCCTATGCCCGGGAGATGGCTGCACGGGTTCGGCAGGAAAAAATATACGGCTGTTCCCTCGATGGCGGGGCACCTTCTCCCGTAACATGCAGCAGGCATTTTACTGCGGATATTCTTGAGAGCAGTATTGCCTGCAGTGCGATTGCCCTTCATTTTCCGGATGCTCTTGTGCATATGAAGGTGAGGCTGCCCGGGCGTTTCAATGTCATGAATGTGCTGGAGGCCGCAGCTGTAGGTGCAGGTATGGGGATTCTGCCGGAAGAGATATGCCGCAGCCTTTCGGAGGTTGCCGCCGTGGACGGACGCATGGAGAGAGTTGGTGACAGCACTGTTGGCTGGAGTGCTTTTGTTGATTATGCTCATACTCCTGATGCACTTTTCAAGGTGCTTGATGCACTGAGAGGCCTGAAGGCGGAGGGGTCGCGTCTTGTTGTGGTTTTCGGGTGCGGCGGTAACCGGGATAAGGGAAAGCGGCCTGAAATGGGGCGTATTGCTTCGGAAATAGCCGATGAGGTTATTCTGACCTCAGATAATCCGAGGGATGAGGAGCCTGAAGCTATTCTTGATGAGATTGAAGGGGGCATCACGAGGGGTATTGCGAGTGGTCGTTACAGGAGAATCAGTGACCGGAGTGAAGCTATAAGGCTGGGGGTTTCGATGCTCAGGCAGGGGGATATTCTTCTTGTGGCGGGCAAAGGCCATGAACGGTATCAGGAGATTGCGGGGAAGAAATATTTCTTTTCGGATCAGGAGCAGATAAAAAAGTATATGCAGCAATATTGTTCCGGGTATCCGGAGAAGGAGTTAGAGTGAAAGGTGTAGTGACTGTTGATGATTTTCGAGCTGTCGGACAGGTTGTTCCTGCTCGGGCGGGTTCTGTGCCTTTGGAAATTGCCGATCCGGTAGTGGTTATTGATTCAAGGGATGTGCAGGGAGGAGAGCTGTTTATTGCCCTGAAGGGGGAGAACACGGACGGACATTGTTATATCGGCAGCGTTTTTGAGAAAGGTGCAAGCTGGGCTATGGTGAGCCGCGAGTGGTATGAGGCTCAGGCTTCAGCGGAACCTCCCGCCGGAAAGGGGTTTATTGTTACCGAAGATCCTGTCGAGGGGCTGCAGAAGCTCTCCCGGCTCTATCGCAATACCTTTGCAATTCCGGTTGTGGCTATTGGCGGAAGTAACGGGAAGACTACAACAAAAGAGATGGTTGCCTCGGTACTGGAAACCGGCTTCAAGGTTCAAATGAGCAGGGGAAACTGCAACAATCATCTCGGGGTTCCTCTCACTCTTTTTCAACTCAGGCATGACAGCGGTATTGCTGTTGTCGAGATGGGTATCAATCATCCTGAAGAAATGGAGCTGCTTGCCGATATCGGGCAGCCCACTCACGCTCTTTTGACCAATATCGGCCATGAGCATCTTGAGTTTCTTTTTGATCTTGACGGGGTTGCGGCGGCTGAACTGAAGCTTTTTGAGGATCTTGAGAGGCGCGGCGGTACTGTTTTCGTCAATTTCGACGATCCCCGGCTGAAGGCTGCAGGAGCCGCGGTGGCGGGGAGCATCGGGTATGGAACCGGGGAAGTTTGCGGGAATATCTGCTGGAGTCGGGAGATTTCGGTGGAGAGGGATGGCAGGGTTTCGTTTGTGTTGTGTTCCGGTTCGGCTTCAAAGCATGTGACGCTGAATTTTACCGGCAGGCACAATGTGATCAATGCCGTTGCCGCGGCCGCAGTTGGACTGCATTTCGGACTTTCGATCCGGCAGGTCAGGGATGGGCTTGAGCGCCTCACTCCCGCTGCAGGGTGGAAACGGCTTGAGGTTGTTGACTGCGGCGGAATCAGGATTCTGAATGATACTTACAATGCCAATTCGGATTCAATGCGCCTTGCAATAGATGCCCTTTGCGATATCCGTTCGAGCGGCAAAAGGATTGCTGTACTTGGCGATATGCTTGAACTTGGTGCGGCGGCGGATGTTGAACATGAAACAATCGGCCGCTATATTCAGCAGAGTTCTGTTGATATCCTGTTCTCGTACGGAGAGAAGGCCCGATTGATCTGCAGTGAGGCCCGAGGCTGCTGCCGCGGTCATTTTGAGAGTCGCGAGAAATTGCTCGAGGCATTGCTTGAGGTGGTTGACGGGGGCGATGCTGTGCTTTTTAAGGGATCGAGGGGCATGAGGCTTGAGACTGTTGTCGAAGCGCTTGTTAACGCACGAAACAAAACCAGGTAACACTAAGGAATGTTTTATTATTTGTTAAAGTATATCAACGATGTTTTTCACCCGCCGGTGCTTCGCGTTGTTGAGTATCTCACCTTCAGGGCAAGTGCGGCCGCTATTACGGCGCTATTGATTACCCTGTTTTTCGGCCCGGGATTTATCAGATATCTGAAAACCCGGTTTATAGAGCCGGTCAAGGAGGAAGCTCCTCCGGAGCATAAAAAGAAAAAAGAGCTGCCTACGATGGGCGGGCTGCTTATTATTTTTTCCGTTGAGATTTCTGTGCTGCTCTGGTCAAAATTCAATGACCCTCATGTCTGGCTGATTATGCTGGCGATGCTCTGGATGGGGTGCATCGGGTTTATTGATGATTACCGGAAAGTAGTGCTGAAAATCAAAGGCGGTCTTTCGGCCCGGTACAAGCTGATCGGGCAGGTTACTCTTGGTCTGATAATCGGGCTCTATACCTGGGTTGATCCGGCTTTTTCGGTGCTTCTTTCAACGACGACGGTCCCGTTTTTCAAAAATCTCACTCTTGATTACGGACTTTTCTATATACCGATCGTGATTTTCATTATTACAGCCGTATCGAATGCAGTGAATCTGACTGACGGTCTTGATGGTCTTGCTGCGGGTACGTCAGCTATTGTGGTGACAGGTCTTGGCGGGTTCTCATATTTGGCTGGCAACGCAGTCTATGCGGTCTATCTCAATATTCCCTTTATTCCCGGAGGCGGTGAAGTTGCCGTTGTCAGTATGGCGATTGTGATGGCTTGCGTCGGTTTTTTGTGGTTTAATTCTAATCCGGCTGAGATTATCATGGGTGATACCGGCTCCCTTGCTCTCGGCAGCGCTATTGCCGTCATTGCCCTTTTGATAAAGCAGGAGCTTCTTCTTCCGGTGATTGCAGGCGTTTTTGTGATGGAAACACTTTCGGTTTCCCTGCAGGTGCTCTATTTCAAATACACGAAAATGCGGTTTGGCCAGGGAAGGAGAATTTTTCTTATGGCGCCTCTGCATCACCATTTTCAGCTGAAAGGGTGGGCTGAGCAAAAGATAGTGATAAGGTTCTGGATTATAGCTATTCTCTTTTTTCTTGTGAGTCTCATGACCTTAAAACTCAGATAATGACGATGGATCTGTCGGGTAAAAAGGTATCGGTGATCGGTGCTGGGAAGAGCGGCATTGCCGCTGCGGAGCTGCTCAAGAGTGCGGGAGCGGATGTGCTGCTCAGTGACTTTGGCCGGATTGATGAGAGCACAGTGTTGCGTCTTGAGAACAAAAAGATATCCGTTGAACAGGAAGGGCATTCGGAGAGGGTTTATGATGCCGACCTCTGTGTCATCAGTCCCGGCATTCCTCCCTCTGTCGAGGTGGTGAAAACCCTGGAATCGAAAGGGATTCATATTGTCAGTGAAATAGAGATAGCCAGCCGTTTCTGTAAGGCAAGGGTTGTCGGGATAACAGGAACTGATGGCAAGACGACGACTTCTACACTTATTCATCGTATTCTGGAGGCTGACGGGCTCCGGAACGAATACCGATCATTCAGTGTCGGTAATATCGGGGTGCCGTTTTCATCGTTGGTAAAGGAGATGACGCCTCGCGATGTTGCGGTTGTCGAGCTGAGCAGTTACCAGCTGGAGCGATGCTTTACCTTCAGGCCGGATGTTGCCGTGATTACCAATATTACGCCGGATCATCTCAAGCGTTATGAAGGCGATATCTACCGGTATGCTGCGGCGAAGTTCCACATTTATGCAAACCAGGGTGAGTCGGATACGCTTATTTATAATGAGGATGATCCTTTGCTGCGGGAGCATTTTGCCGGATGGCAATTCCCGTTTGCTGTTGTGCCGTTCGGGTTGGAGCCTGCACATGGAGGAGAGACGGATCGTCGGGTTGTTCTGCTTGACGGGGAGTCGGTTGTTGTGCGGACTTCCAGTGGGGAAGAAGAGGTCATTGAGATATCGGAGTTTCTGAAAAACAGTTTTCGGGGGCGCCACAATATTTCTAATGTGCTTGCGGCAGTTGCTGCGGCAAGGGCATTGGGCATCAGCAGTGATGTGGTGCGTTCGGTGCTCAGGGAGTTCAAAGGGGTTGAGCATCGTCAGGAGTTTGTGATGACGCTTCACGGGGCCAGCTGGGTCAACGATTCGAAAGCCACGAACATCAATGCCATGCGCCAGGCGCTGGAAGCGGTGCCGGGGAGCTGTGTGCTGATTGCGGGAGGGCAGGATAAGGGGAATGATTACTCCTCTATTGCCGGGCTTGTCAGGGAAAAAGTTTCGCTGATTGTTGCTATGGGTGAGTCAAAGTCAATAATTACTGCTGCATTTGATGGTATTGTTGCGGTGAAAGAGGCTCAGTCGCTCGCTGATGCCGTGTCGCTTGCCCATGAGGCTGCCGGGGAAGGAGAAACTGTGCTGTTTTCACCAGGGTGCGCCAGTTTTGATATGTTTGAGAATTTTGAGGATCGTGGAATCAAGTTTAAACAATGTGTTCATCATTTACAGCCATGCTGAATACAGATACCATTTCCGATGCCTTAGAGGTAAATCCTTCTGATGCACTTGTACTGCCTTCACGGGGGGAAGGTATTGCCGGGAGGCTGCTGATGCTTATTGTTGCCATTCTCATCTGCATCGGTGTTGTTATTGTCTATAGCAGCGGAGCGGGGTGGGCCGAAACAAAGTATTCGAGCACTGAGTATTTTCTGTGGCGTCAGCTGACCTTTTCTGTTCTTGGCATCTTTACTATTCTGCTGGTTGCGCAGCTTGACTATCATATTTTCTTGAAGACCAGCAAGATTATTCTTGTTGCCAGCATTATCCTTCTCACCTCCCTTCTTGCATTGAAAGCTGTCGGAAAGATTTCGGGAGCGGCTCGCTGGATCGGGGTCGGGCCACTTAAGTTTCAGGTGTCGGACTTTGCCAAATATGCGATCATCTTTCATTTTTCAAGGCTTATAAGCGAAAAACAGAGTTATATAAAAGACCTCAATAACTCTTATTATCCCCTGCTCACTATTCTGATGACCGTTGTTGCCCTTGTGGCTTTTGAACCGAATTTCAGTACGGCATCGCTTATTGCCCTGATCGGGTTTATGCTGATGTTTATTGGCGGAGTCAATGTCAAGCATCTTCTGGCGACTTTTTCGCTGCTTATTCCTCTTGCGGGTGTGTTTGCCATTGCTGCGCCTTACAGGGTTGCCCGTCTGCTTTCATTTACCAGCAAGGATGAAAAAGTGATAAGCTATCAGGTTGTGCAGGCTTTAATCGGCCTCGGAAACGGTGGTATGTTTGGCCTTGGCATTGGAGCCAGCAAGCAGAGGGATCTCTATCTGCCGCTTTCGTATAATGATTTTGTGTTTGTCGTTATCGGTGAGGAGTACGGGTTTGTGGGCGGGGTCGCCCTTATTGCTCTGTTTACCGGTTTTTTTATCTGTGGAATTATTATAGCCAAGCATGCTCCGGATAATTTCGGAAAATATGTAGCCTGCGGCATCACCATGGCGATTACTCTTTTTGCCTATATCAATATTGCTGTCGCCTGCCATCTGATACCGACCACGGGTGTTGCGCTTCCTTTTATCAGTTACGGCGGCACGGCGCTGCTGCTCAACTCTCTTGGCGTTGGCATTCTTATGAGTATATCCCGATACAAGAAACGCGCTATTGAAAAGAGAGTCAAGCCCGCCATGAATGAAAGGAGTGCGGCATGAAGGTTCTTTTTGCGGGAGGGGGAACGGGAGGCCATTTATATCCGGCGGTAGCGATGGCCGCAGAGCTCAGGAAGCTTGTGGCGGATGTGGGGATTTCATTTGCGGGAACGGTGAGCGGCATTGAGTCGACAGAAGTGCCGAGACTCGGCTACAAGCTCCATCTTATTCCGGTAAGAGGCTTGAAAAGAGGGGCATTTCTCGGAAATATCATTGCAAATTTCAGTGTGCTTGTCGATTTTGCATCGGCGTTGGGACGAGCGGTTGCACTCATCGTGCGGGAGAAGCCGGATGTTGTTGTCGGTACTGGGGGGTTTGTAAGTGCTCCATTGCTTCTCGCGGCTCAGCTTACGGGGAAAAAAACACTCATTCAGGAACAAAATGCTTTCCCTGGTGTGACGACTAAACTGCTTTCGACACTTGCCTGTGAGGTGCATCTTTCTTTTGAGGAGGCACGGCGGTTTATTGTTAAAAAAAAGAACGTCTTTGTTTCAGGCAATCCTGCCCGGTCGTTTGAGCCTCAGAACGGGCATGTGGCAAGGGCTCGTTTTGGCTTGAGCGCCCAGCGGCCGACCCTTCTTGTTTTTGGCGGCAGTCGCGGGGCGCGTTCAATAAACAATGCGGTGCTTCAGCGGCTCGGTGACATTACCGCTTCCGGAAATCTTATATGGCAGACGGGTGCGCTTGATTTTGAACGGATAAAGAAAGAAGTTGTGCCTTCGCCATATCTATGGGTGGGGCCTTACATTGAGGATATGGGGTCAGCGTACAGTGCAGCTGATCTTGTGCTTTGCCGCTCAGGGGCATCATCTATTGCGGAGCTGACCAATCTCGGGAAGCCTTCGGTTCTTGTGCCGTATCCCTATGCGACCGGCGATCATCAGCGGTATAATGCGCGTGCGCTTCTGAAGAACGGGGCTACTCTTATGATTGAGGATGGCGCGCTTGGTGAAGAGGGATCGATAAAAAATATTCTTGAACTGCTCGGTGATCCGGAAAAACTGAAAAGCATGGGATCGGCTTCACGCGCACTGGCGTATCCGGATGCAGCCCGCCAGCTGGCTATGCGAATTATCAGCCTTGTAAAAACACATTAACAGGAAGAGAGCGTAACACACATGGAACTCGGGAAAACAAAAAGTGTTCATATTGTAGGAATCGGAGGTGCAGGAATGAGTGCCATTGCTGAACTGCTGCTGAAGTCGGGCTTCGGGGTGTCGGGCTCCGACCTCTCATCCGGCGAGGTGACCGACAGGCTGGCAGCGAATGGTGCGGTCATTTACCGGGGGCATCGGGCCGAGCAGGTAGCCGCGTGTGATGTGGTCGTTTATTCGTCGGCGATAAGGCCGGAAGAGAATATTGAGATCCTGGCTGCTGAAAAAGCGGGCATTCCGGTCATCAAACGCGACGAGATGCTTGGTGAGCTTATGCGCTATAAATATGGCATATGCATTGCAGGCACTCACGGGAAGACAACGACTACCGCCATGATCGCCACGATGCTTATTGAGTCGGGAGAGTCGCCTACGGTAATGATTGGCGGGATATCGGATTATCTGAAAGGCAGTACCGTTGTCGGGGATGGAAAGTATATGGTGATTGAGGCTGATGAGTTTGATCGTGCGTTTTTAAAGCTTACTCCGACGATTGCCATTGTCAACAGTCTTGAGTCGGAGCATATGGATACCTACGGGACGCTTGATGAGCTGAAGCAGGCATTTATTGCTTTTGCCAATGAAGTGCCTTTTTACGGGCGGGTGATCTGTTGTGTTGACTGGCCGGAGATCAGAAAGATCATCCCTTTGATGAACCGCCTCTATACGACGTTCGGAATTGACGAGCCGGCCGATGTGATGGCGACGGACATTGTGCTGGAAAAACAACACGCAACCTTTACTGTGCAGGCTTATGGCCGGGAGTATCGTGATGTCTGCATCAATGTGCCGGGTCGACATAATGTGCTGAATGCCCTGGCGGCTTTTTCGGCGGGCATTGAGCTTGGGATTGTGCCTGAACGGCTGATTGCCGGGCTTGGCAGGTATAGCGGCATGAGGAGAAGGTTTCAGGTGAAATACGATAATGGCGCAGGGTTAATGGTTGTTGATGATTACGCTCATCATCCTTCTGAAGTGAAGTCGACCGTCAAGGCGGCTAAAAGCGGATGGGCGGAATCGAAAGTCATTGCTGTTTTTCAGCCGCATCTGTTTTCGCGTACGAGAGAGTTTGCTGA
Organism: uncultured Chlorobiaceae bacterium; assembly: GCA_903851385.1. Taxonomy (GTDB): domain Bacteria; phylum Bacteroidota; class Chlorobiia; order Chlorobiales; family Chlorobiaceae; genus Chlorobium. Next base: position 29,431 of record CAINOC010000013.1, read on the forward strand.
TGAATATGGCTGGGCGCTTTCAAGAGCTGACATTGTCTATGTCGCGGATGTTTATCCGTCGCGGGAAAAGGCCCTGGATTTTCCTGGAATTGATGGGGAGCTGGTGGCGGCTGCGGTGAGAAAGGCGGGTGGAAAGCATGTAGAGTTTATTGCTGAAAAGGAGCCTCTTTTTTCGGCTCTTGAAGGGCATATGGAGAATGGGAACATGCTTCTGTTTATGGGTGCAGGCGACATCACCCATCTGGCGTCGAGAGTTGCCGAGGCGTGCCGTGAGGGTGAAACGGGGAAAATGTGACTGACCTCAAAAGGATTTGAAAAAACTTTTGTGTATGGCTGAAGGTGAACGAAAGGATTATTACCCTGACACGGCTTCTCCGGGATATTCTGAAAGGGGCGATGGGGGGGAAATGCCCAATGATCCTGTTCCGGCTCATGGGGGCAACTGGAAAGCAAGAATATTTATTCTGTTTGTGGTGCTTGCCGGGCTGGCCGCGCTGGCGAGTTATTCGTCTCGCTGGAAAAAAGATGTGGTTGTCCGCGACATTGTTGTAGAAGGGGTGTCGAGTGCTGTCGCAAAGGATTTTGCATCGGGCATGAAGATCTACAAAGGCAGAAGTCTCGATGAGCTTGATCTGGCTGAATTAAAAGCGCGGGTTATGCGTTTTGCTTTTGTCAGGGATGCGGTGATCAGCAAGGAGCTGAACGGAATTGTCCGTATAAAGGTTATGGAGCGGGTACCTCTGGCGTTGACGGTGATGCATGGAGAGATTATGGCAGTTGATACTGAAGGGTTTCTTCTGCCGGCCAAAAAAGAGTGGTCGGTGCAGCTGCCGAAATTGCTTTCCGTGTCAGGCATAAGCCGGTTGAAAGCTGTGGAAAATGGTCTTCAGCAGCTTGACCGGCGTGACTTGGAGGTGCTTCAGCAGTTTCTTTCGGCTCTTTCAGAGACCAGTTATGCGCGGCTGCTTATTCGTGAACTGCACGTTGAAGGCTGCAATATGACCTGCTTTATAGCGGTACAGGCTCCTACCCGTTTTATTGTCGGTAATGAGGGGAACTTCAAGGAAAAGTTGAAAAAATTCGAGATATTTTGGCAAAAGGTGGTTTCAAAAAAAGGTTTCGGCTCATATGAGAGCGTGGATCTCCGGTTTACGGACAGGATCTTTACAATTGATGCTCTGTTGCCTCAGGTTATTCAGGATAGTACAAAGTTATAATCACGCAGAAATAGAACAATGCCGAAAAGCAATATCGCTGTTGGTCTTGATATCGGAACAACGAAGGTGTGTGTTGTGGTTGCCGAAAAAGATGAAATAGGAAAGCTCAATGTACTCGGAAAAGGGCGCTCTAATTCCGATGGTCTTCAGCGGGCTACAGTTGTCAATATCAACAAGACTGTTGATTCGATAAAGGCGGCCGTCGCTGATGCTGAACGGGAGTCGTCCATTCGCATTCTCGGGGTCAATGTCGGTATTTCTGGAGCACATGTCCACTGTATTCACAGTAATTCGGAAATAAGCGTCAACCAGACGGGTATTGTCAATGAGTCCGATGTCAGGCGGTTTCTGGAAAAGGCCAAAACCAATATCAGGTATCTGGATATTGATCATGAAATTATTCATGTTATTCCGCAGGAGTTTATTGTTGATGATCAGGAGGGGCTGCTTGATCCGATAGGCATGGCAGGTACCACCATGAGAGGCAGCGCATATATCGTTGTGGGACTGAGAACCAAGATCCGCAATATAAAGCAGTGTGTTGAAAAGGCCGGACTGGAGATTAGTGCGGTTACCTTTGAGCCGGTTGCATCGGGTATGGCGGTGATGAAGGAGCGTGAGAAGAAAAGCGGCGTGGTTGTCATTGATATTGGCGGAGGTACCACTGAGGTGGCTATCTATATTGATGGTGCAATCCGATATTCAGAGGTTATCAAGGTCGCGGCAAATGATGTTACTCATGATCTGGCTCATGGTGTCAAGGCTCTCTATGAAGTAGCTGAGGAGCTGAAAATAAAGCATGGCTGCGCTTACGCTCAGATCAGCGGGGAGGATGAGGCTATTCTTATTGAAGGTATTGAAGGTCGTCCGCAGAAAACTTTTCCGAAGAGCTCGGTGACCATGATTATTGAGGCAAGGATGATGGAGATTTTTGAGCTTGTGCGTGATTCAATAAAGCGTTCCGGCTATTATGAGTATATCAACGCCGGTGCAATAATAACTGGAGGAGGATCTCTTCTTCCGGGTACTGAAGAACTTGCTCATGATGTGCTCGGGCTTGATATCCGGATCGGGTATCCTGAAGGGGTATCGGGCGGGATAAAGGGTTCCGTTAACAACCCTATGTATGCTACGGTTATGGGGCTTGTTGCCCATGCATTTCAGAATAATCTCTCAGAAGATTATAGTTTTTCGCCTTCAGCAGGGGAAATTCAGCCAGATTTCCCGGTTCAGATCACTGAAGAACCGGAGGCGCAGGAGCAGAATCCCGCCGGGAAGAAAATTGTGGACCGGATGAAGAAATTCTGGGATAACCTATGATTCTATATATAAATAATCCTTTTAACGAGGAGAACTGACACGATGGCATTTGAGCTTGATCCCGGGCTGTTCGACAGTGACCAGGGTAAAGGGGTTACCATAAGGATTGTTGGCGTAGGAGGTTGCGGTGGCAATGCTGTAAATAACATGATTGACCGGAAAATTAGCGGTGTTGAATATATCGTGTTCAATACTGACCGTCAGGCACTCCTGAACTCAAAAGCTCCTCTCAGGGTGCAGATCGGGAAGAAAGCCACTAACGGGCTTGGTGCGGGTGCTGATCCGGCCAAGGGGCGTCAGGCGGCTGATGATGATCGTGAAATCATTGCGGCTCAGCTCAGGGGGGCGGATCTTGTATTTATTGCCGCAGGGATGGGTAAAGGTACCGGGACCGGAGCAGCGCCTGTTATTGCCTCGATTGCCAGGAATATGGGCATCCTCACCATTGGAGTCGTTACAAGGCCGTTCAATTTTGAGGGGCAGGTGAAAGCCAAGATTGCCGACGGCGGGATTGCTGAACTGCGAAAGTATATTGATACTCTTATTCTTGTTGAAAATGAAAAGATACTGAGTATCGCCGAGGAGGGGGTAAGCGCCACCGAAGCTTTTAATATGGCTAATGATGTGCTGTACAGGGCGGCTAAAGGGATTGCCGATATTATTACCCGCCATGGGCATGTCAATGTCGATTTTGCAGATGTCCGCAGCATTATGTCGGGAGCGGGAGATGCTGTAATGGGTTCTGCTGCTGCGGCTGGTGACCGGCGGGCCCTCAAAGCGTCATCGGATGCGCTCAACAGCCCTCTGCTTGAAGGGGTATCGGTAAAAGGCGCTAAAGGCGTTCTTGTCAACATTACCGGCGAGGTCACCATGCGCGACATGTCGGACGCCATGAACTACATTGAGGAACAGGTGGGCAGTGAGGCCAAGATTATCAATGGATATGTGGATGAACCTCAGGTATCAGGTGAAATAAGGGTTACTGTTATTGTTACCGGCTTCAAGCGAAAAGCAGAGGAGGACGGAAAGGAGACGGCAGTCCGGCGCCCTGTTACGCCGATGCATGCGCTCAGGTCAGGTAGTGTTGTCCAGTCTGCCCAGCCCGCAAGATCGACTGCAACCCTTTTTTCCGAGAGGCAGGAGGAGGATTTGCGTATTCCTGCTTATATCCGAAGACAGTTGCCGATACATGACACCCGTGAGGTCGGGAGCGGAAAACAGGGTGCGCGTGACGCCGATCACAATCCGCTCGCCCTTGGAGTGAAGGGAGAGCGTGAAGACAGGATTGAGAAAGGCCTGACAGATACGCCGGCTTATCTTCGCCGAAAAAATAACGGTGTCTAAATTTATGGGATAATCAAACGCAAGGATGCAATGAGCTATCGGCCCCTTTCCGCAGAAGAAGCGGTAACAAAAATTAAATCAGGGGACAGGGTTTTTTTGCATACTGCGGCTGCAACTCCGCAGCGCCTTATCGATGCCATGGTTCAACGCTCAGCTGAGTTGAGAAATGTTGAAATCGTCAGCCTTCACACCGAAGGGGACGCGGCTTATTCAAGGCCTGAGTATCGTGACAGTTTCAGGTTGAACGCTCTGTTTGTCGGTAAAAATGTCCGGCAGTCAATTCAGAATGGCGACGCTGATGCGATTCCCGTTTTTCTGAGTGAAATCCCCTCTCTCTTCCTTAACAAAATCCTTCCCCTTGATGTAGCCCTTGTTCATGTTTCACCTCCTGATCGGCATGGATACTGCTCTCTCGGTGTTTCAGTCGATGTTACCCTTGCTGCTCTCCATTCTGCAAAGCTGGTTATTGCCCAGGTCAATCCGAATATGCCGAGAACTCTTGGAGAAGGGCTGCTTCATATCAGCAAGATCCATGCAATGGTTGATGTGTCTGATGCCATTCTTGAAACTCCCAGACATGTTATAAGTGACGAGGAGATCCGCATCGGCAACCATATTGCCTCTATCGTTGAGGATGGGGCTACGCTGCAGCTGGGAATCGGCGCCATCCCTGATGCTACACTTGCTTCGCTTTCGGGACATAAGGACCTTGGCATTCATTCTGAAATGTTTTCTGACGGAATTATTGACCTTGTGGAGAAAGGTGTGATTAACGGGCGTAAAAAACGGAGCCATAAGGAGATTATTGTGGCAAGCTTTCTTATCGGGACCCGAAAATTATATGATTTTGTGGATGATAATCCTCTTGTTGCGATGCTGCCTTCGGATTATGTCAACGATACCAGGGAAATCAGGAGAAATCCACGTGTGACGGCAATTAACAGTGCCCTTGAAATTGACATGACTGGCCAGGTTTGTGCTGATTCGATTGGTCTGAAATTTTATTCGGGTGTTGGTGGTCAGATGGACTTTATACGAGGTGCAGCGCTTTCAGAAGGGGGCAAGCCGATTATTGCACTGCCGTCGACTACAAGCAGGGGATTGTCGAGGATTGTGCCGCAGCTGAAGCCGGGGGCGGGGGTTGTTACGACAAGGGCTCATGTGCAGTATGTGGTTACCGAATTCGGAATTGTCAATCTGCATGGCAAAAATCTGCGGCAGAGAGCCGAAGCACTTGCAAGCATTGCCCATCCGGATTTCAGGGAGGATATATCCCGTCAGGCCCATGAACTCTATGGCTCCTACGGAAAGGGGTACAGTTGATATTCTCTCCTGATTGAGAGGCCGGCGTCTAGAGGTACCGGATACCGATAAGGCTTACCATACGGCCGGTTTTTCCATTATCGCGCCGGTATGAATAAAAGAGGTCGCTATCACAAAATGAGCAGAATCGGGATCGTTCAATATTCGATTGGGGAATCCCTGAGGCAAGCAGCTGCTGATAGTTTGCCAGGCTGAGATCAAGCATATATGTATCGTTCTCTTCCGAAAACGTGGAACGCCGCCAGTTCTCCGGCGGAAATTCCCTTGCGACTTCAAGCCCGACTTCATAGGCATCTGCTGAAATTCCCGTGCCTATCCATGCAAAACACTCGCCAGGAATTGAGTTGAAGTTTTTCTGCATGGCGGCAATGGTTTTCATCACAATATGGCCGGCACTGCCTTTCCATCCGGCATGAACAGCTCCTGCAGCCTGATGCCGGGGATCAAAGATCAGTACCGGATAGCAGTCCGCAGTGAAGATGCATAAAAAGAGATTTTTTTTATCGGTGATCAATGCGTCGAAACCCTTGTGCCGCCCTGGCTTATCGGCTGCAAGTATTTCGGTGCCGTGAACCTGTACGGAGCTGACCATTCTTTCAGGATCGATGCCGATTGCAGAGCAGAGCCGCAGGGTGTTAAGGTGAACATTTTCCGCGCTGTCTTCAGTATTGCTGCCCAGATTCAGTGAGGAATAGGGACCGTTGCTTATTCCGCCTGTTCTTGTGCTCTGCAGGGCGATGAGCTGGCTGAATTGATGGAAACAGTGCGGAACTATGTATTCCGGAGGCATGCTGGACGGGTTAATCGGGTTTGTCATTAAGATTATCGGTAAAGGTTCATTATTTCCCGAAGAGATAGTATCTTTCAGCTCGTGACTTGTCACTCCCAGGGACCCTCTCATAGTTATTTCGCAAAGAACCGGTGCTGGTCTGAATGTAAACAAGGACGCTCAACAATGAAAAGAGATGAAGACGAGCGATTTCCGGAACAGTTCGGGCGCTCCGTGCGGGCGATTTCGGATTATATGGGTATAGGTCTGCAGATTGCTTTAAGCTTTGCATTGTTTGTATTGCTGGGTTATTGGGCGGATGGCAAGCTTGGCACGTCGCCGCTTCTGCTGCTTGCGGGTGTTGTGCTTGGTATGGCTGGAATGGCTCTCGTTCTTATGAAAGTAGTTCGCCAGGCCAACAAAAAAAAATAAGGCATTTTACCGGTTTTCTGCTGTTAAATTAAGAATCTAAAGGGAGAGATGAAGCCAATATTTGAATTTTTTATTAAGTTATGTATCTTGTCCGTCATTTTATGGGGTGTTATTTTTGCAGGTCTTAATCCCGGAAGTGTTGATTATCACTCGGTATTTCTTGCCTGGGTAATGGTTGTTGCTAATGCTGTCGCCGGTTATCTGCTTTTTGACTATGCACTTGACAAGGAGTCAGCGGTATTCACAAAGTACGTATTTGGCGGTCTGACTATCAGGCTGTTAGTATTGATGGTGCTTGTCGCGGTTATAATTATCAGGAACCTCGCGGTCATCAACGACTTTGTCTTTTCATTTTTCGCGTTTTACTGTATCTATGTGATTGTTGAAATTCTCGGGTATCAAAAGAAAAACAAACAGAAAAAGAAAACTGCATGAAACGGGTAAACGTCATACAGCCTAAGGCTATACTTAAGGTTATTGCGATTCTTGTGCCACTTCTTCTCAACGTGAATGGCCATGCTTTTGCTGCGTCCGGACAGTCGTCAGACGTCCCCACAAACAGTGCACCAGCTGCTGTTGCACCGGCAGTCGCCGTACCTGCTGCTGAAGCTCCTGAAGGAGAGGAAAAGGCAGGTGACGTTATTATGCATCACATTCTTGATAACAATGTTTTTGCTTTTGAGCCATTCGGGTCGGTAACTCTTCCGAAAATAGTTGTCGGCGGCTTTGATATTTCCATCACCAAGCACGTGGTGATGCTCTGGCTGGTATCGGCACTTCTTTTGACAGTTTTTTCCGTAGTCGGCGGACAATACAAGAATTTAACTCCGCGTAACGCCCCGAAAGGGCTGGCTAACGCCATGGAGGCGCTTGTTGAGTTCATACGGTTTGATGTCGCAAAGTCGAATATCGGACATGGATACGAAAAGCATCTCCCCTACCTGCTGACGGTTTTCTTTTTCATTCTGTTCTGTAACCTTCTCGGACTTGTTCCTTACGGTGCTACCGCTACAGGTAATGTCAACGTTACTCTCACACTTTCCATTTTCACCTTCTTCGTCACCCAGATTGCTGCATTCAAGGCTCACGGGGTTAAAGGGTATCTTCAGCACCTTACTGCCGGGACTCACTGGTCTTTATGGATTATCATGGTTCCTATTGAGATAATCGGGCAGTTTACGAAGCCGTTTGCGCTTACTATTCGTCTTTTTGCGAATATGACTGCAGGACATATCATCATTCTCAGTTTGATTTTTATCAGTTTCATTCTGAAAAGCTATATAGTAGCCGTAGCGGTTTCAGTTCCATTTGCCATTTTCATTGATCTGCTTGAGCTTTTTGTCGCCTTTCTGCAGGCGTTTGTTTTCACCATGCTTTCCGCACTCTTTATCGGCCTTGCTACAGCGCACGAAGGACATGATGAGAGTGCAGCCGGGGCTGCGCATCATTAAAATGGACTCAGGATTATTAAGGAAGAACTCTTATTTTGATATTTTTGATTAAACGCTTTTAAAACTGCTAATTATCCTTTAGCAAAAAACTTACAACAAATAAACGGAGGTAATTACAAGATGGAAGGTTTAGGTTTAGCTTATTTAGGTGCAGGTCTTGGCGCCGGTCTGGCTGTTATTGGTGCAGGTCTTGGTATTGGCAACATTGCCGCTTCTGCCGCTGAGGGTACAGCCCGTCAGCCGGAAGCTACTTCGGATATCCGTACTACCATGATTATTGCCGCAGCTCTTATCGAAGGTGTTGCATTGTTCGGCGAAGTTATCTGTGTGCTTCTTGCTCTTAAGTAATATTGAGCACTTGCAGAGACTCAATACTGACAGAAATCTCGATTGCGGCTTATCTTTTACTGATGTCGCAATCGGGCTTTATTAACCGTTAACGGAAAAATTGTTCATGCTTACGTCAGGAATTATACTTCTTGCCGGTAGTCTTCTGAGCCCGAATCCCGGTCTTATTTTCTGGACAGCGATTACCTTCGTGATTGTGCTGCTTATTCTCAAGAAGATTGCCTGGGGGCCGATCCTCAATGCGTTGGAAGAGAGGGAAAAAGGCATTCAGTCATCCATTGACCGTGCGCATCAGGCAAAGGACGAGTCTGAAGCTATTCTGCGTAAAAACAAAGAACTGCTTGCAAAAGCTGACGCTGAATCTGACAGGATTATCCGTGAAGGAAAGGAATTTGCCGAAAAACTCCGTGCTGATATAGCTGAAAAATCTCAGGCGGAAGCTCAAAAAATGATTGCCTCGGCAAAAGATGAAATCGATCAGGAAAAACGTCGCGCTCTTGCTGAGCTGAGAAATGAGGTTGCTGATCTTGCCGTCAGGGGCGCTGAAAAAATTATCAAGAGCAATCTTGATGCTGATACTCAGAAAAGGATCGTTGACACCATGATTCAGGATCTTTCAACAAACCGTAACTGAAAAAGTTCACGAAATGTCAAGTGTAATTACAAGCCGAAGATATGCTTCCGCTCTTCTTTCAGCAGCTGAAGAGGGTAACTTTCTGGATCAGATTGTAGAAGAGCTTCAGGTGATTAAGGTTGTTCTTGAACATTCGCGTGATCTTGTTCAAGCTTTGCGCAGTCCTCTTGTTAATGGTGATAAAAAAATCCATCTCTTCGAGGAGATCTTTAAGGACTCCATCGGGGATAAAATGTTTCTTTTTTTAAAGCTTGTTGCCAGGAAAAAACGTGCAGGGATTCTGCCTGAAATTATTGACGAGTTTCAAATCCTTCTTGACGAGAAAAGAGGGATAATCAATGTTGATATTACCAGCGCAGTTAAACTTTCTGACGAACAGTACAGCGAGCTGGTTCGGCGTCTTGAAGTTTATACGGGCAAGAAAATTCGGGCGAAGATGTCTGAAAATGAAAGCTTGATCGGTGGCGTCTCCGTTAAAATCGGTGATACCATTTTTGATGGCAGCATCAGTCATCAGTTAGAGAGGTTCCGTCAGACACTTGTTGCCTGAGTGGCCATAACTATCTGGTGCGGACTCAATGTTTCGATATGGAAATAGCCTGCTTATGCAGGCTATTTTTTTAAACTTTTTTGCATTATTTTTTAAGGCAGTGCGAAAAAAAATGCACCGCTGATAATCAAGGGGCTTTAGCTCAGTTGGTAGAGCGTCTCGTTCGCAATGAGAAGGTCAGGGGTTCGACTCCCCTAAGCTCCACAACAGGTATTTTCTGTACGTTCCTTTCTCTTGTATCTTCGGTGTCCCTTCAGACTATCGAGGACCAATACAAAGGCACTAAAAAATCTTCGGGGTGATTGCCCGCAAAGAGTTGGGGTTTCTTTTTCGGCAGTTTTGTATTATACGGTTCGGATTTCAAAAAAGAGGATAATGGAGTTGCTCTATGCCGGTTGCCAGATTTTGTTCACGTTCAGTTGCGATGCTTTTTACTGCAGGTTTATTGATGAGTTCAGGATGTTCATCGTCCAAGCAGGCTGCTGCCCCGACTGCAGCGGTTATTGTTTCCGAAGGGTATGCAAAAGCCGAGAAGCTTTATGCTGAAAAGGATTATGACAGCGCGGCTCTCACGCTTGAATCTCTGCTTGTAACCTCACGGGCAACCCCTCTTGAGGACAAGGTGCTTTTTCTGCTTGGCGAGACCTATTACAATTCCGGTCAGTATCTGCTCTCTTCAGAAATATTTACACGGCTGCTGAAGCAGGTGCCTTCAACTCATTATGCTCGAACTGCCCAGTTTCTGATTGCAAAATCACATGAAAAGCTTTCTCCGAATTTTGATCTTGACCAGCAGGAAACCCATAAAGCCATAGATCAATTTTCCATTTATATGGATCTTTATCCCGCACCGGATGATTCAAAGACATTAAGCGATGTGGAGACCTACAGGGAGCTCTTGAAGATAAATCCGGAGAATCCGATATATAAGGAGCGATATGCGAAAGCCACCGCTGAACTTGCAAAAGCCGATTCGTTGAAATATGCTGAAAAGGCAATTCCTGAGCTGAGAAATAAACTGGCTAAAAACATCTATTCTATTGCAAGGCAGTATGTTCAGCTCAAAAAATATAAAGCTGCCGTCATATTTTATGATGAGATATTAAAGCGCTACCCCGATACCGGATTTGTGCAGCAGGCATGGGCTGGAAAAATAGATGCTTTGGTAAAACGCCAGAAATGGTTTGAAGCAGGACAGGTGCTGGATCAGTACTTGCAGCTTTATCCGGTAAAACAGATGGAAATGAAGGGTACAAAAGAAAATATCAGTCAACATCTCAAAAAAATCTGACCGGAGGCTACAGGTGCATCTGGCGGTTTTTGGCGGAACATTTGATCCCCCGCATAATGGTCATCTCGCTCTCTGTCTTTATGCCAGAGAGCTCCTCGAAATCGATAGAATATTAATTTCGGTTTCCAATAATCCGTTTAAGCAGCATCACAGCGTTTCTGACGAACATAGAAAGCGTATGGCTGAGTGCCTCTCTTCGGAAATTAATCTCACTGGACCGTGCTGTCAGGTAAGCGGATGGGAGCTTGAAAAACAGCAGCCTTCATATACGGTCGATCTTTTGAAGTATGCCCGCCAACTCTACCCCCACGATAGCGTGACCCTCCTTGTCGGTGAGGACAGTTTCAGGGAGTTTCACTCGTGGAAGGATTATGAGAAGCTCTCTTCCCTGTGTGATATTGCGGTGTTCAGAAGAACCCCTGTCGAGGGAAGTGCTGCGCCTCCTGATGCTTTACTTCAGAAAGTATCTATAAAGGTTATTGATTTTGCCTATGAGGTTTCATCAACCGAAATAAGGGAGCTCATTTCGACCGGGCAAAGCGTGTCGAGATTTGTGCCCCCCCGGGTGAACCGCTATATCACAGAGCATGGCCTTTACCAGGAGCCATAGCATTCTACATCGATTCCGGAGCTGAAACGCCGAGAATCCTGAACCCATTGCGCAATACCTGACGTGTCGCCAGAGAAAGAAAGAGACGTGCCTTCATGGTATCAGGCACCGCTTTGATAATGGGGCACTCCTGGTAGAACCTGTGAAAGAGTTCAGCAACTGAATGCATGTATTCAACCATTTTTTGAGGCTCAAGCAGGCGCACGCTTGTTTTAATCATATCAGGAAAATCGAGCAGGGCAAATCCAAGCTGGAGTTCTGCCGGAGAGGTGAGCAACTCAAGAAGGTGGTGATCCGGGCTTGATGCGGGATCAAAGCCGGTTTCCTGCAGTGCCATGCGCAGGAGGCTGCAGATTCGGGCATGAGCGTACTGAAGATAGAAGACCGGGTTTTCTTTGGACTGCTTTTTTGCAAGGTCTACATCGAAGTTCAAGTGCGAATCCTTACTGCGCATGATAAAAAACAGTCTTGTAGCGTCGGCTCCGACATCATCAATCAGATCGTCCAAGAGATCAGCATTGCCTTTTCTTGTTGACATTTTAAGTGTCTGGCCGTCAACGGTCGTTGTCACAAACTGATTGATGGCCACTTTAATGCGGCTTGTATCATTACCTAGAATTTTGAGCGCTTCGATGACATCAGGATACTCATCAATGTGATCGGCACCGAAAACATTGACAATCATGTCAAAGCCTCTTTCGAACTTATTGATATGGTAAGCGATATCTGGCAGTCGATAGCTTGGTTCGCCCGAAGATTTAATGAGTACTTTATCCTTTTCCTGACCAAGCTTTGTGGTCATAAACCATGTAGCTCCATCGTATTCGGCAATGAATCCTTTCACCCGCAGTGCATCAATAACTTTCTGGTTGGCGGTTATGCCGGCTTCGTCGGGGGTGTAGAGAGTATGCTCGTTAAAAAAAGAGTCATGACGGATGCTGAGCCGTTCAAGAGTCATTTTTATTGAGCTGAAAATGATTGCTTCAGCACTGTTTTTAAAGGGCAGAACATCCTGGCTTTCTGCAAGAGCCGCTCCATGCTGGTGATATATGTTCCCGGCAATTTCGCGGATGTATTCTCCCTGGTAATGGGTGTCAGGAAACTCTATCGTTTTGCCGCACAGTTCCCGGTAGCGGAGCCGGACTGATTCTCCAAGAATCTGCATCTGCCGGCCGGCATCGTTGAAATAGTACTCCCTGGTAACCTTGTAGCCCTGTGATTCGATAAGATTTGCAATGCAGTCCCCCAGTACGCCGCCACGGCCGCGTCCAATGGTCAGCGGTCCGGTTGGATTGGCACTGACATATTCGACAATCGCTGTTTTCCCTTTTCCGACGGTTCCTTTTCCATAGGAATCACCGTCCCGCAGCACCTGCTGGAGCGAACGCATGATAAAGAGGGATGTCAGATAAAAGTTTATGAACCCCGGGCCGGCCACTTCGATTTTCGCAATGGTATCGGGAGGGAAAAAAAGATGTCCGATAATTTCTCGCGCAAGTTCACGAGGGTTTCGTTTGCACTCTTTTGCTGTAAGCAGGGCTATGTTTGAGGAAAAGTCTCCGAACTTTTTGTCCGCAGGCTGTTCGATAATGATCTGTTTATCGGTCTCAATACCTGCCCGGCGGAGTGCGCTCTGGATGACAGGAAGAAAAAATTCATGCATGTTGGTTCTTTTATAATAGGGTCGCGGGCTGCTTCTGATGGATGAGAGTACAAAGATCATTGACAGAGAGTCCTCTGAAATCGTCGATAATCCGGACAATATTGTCGAAAGTGCTGAATGCTTCTGCTTGGTTTGTTGTTGTTACGGCAACACATTTCATTCCTGCCTTTCTGGCTGCTTCAACACCGGGGATGGCATCCTCAAAAACAATGCAGGCCGAAGGGTCTACCTCCAGCAGCTCGGCGGCACGAAGAAAAATATCAGGATGGGGTTTGCCGTTGCGGACATGGGCGGGGTTTACAATGGCCTGGAATTTATCTGTAAGGCTCAAAAGGCCGAGCACATAATCAATATTGCGAGGACCTGCACCGGTGCCTATGCCAAGCCGGATATCTCTTGCCGCCGCGGCCTCGAGGAATTCAGAGAGGCCTGCCATGGGTTTGATGAGGTCGCGTGACTGGACGCGGTAGAGGAAATCCTTGAGTTCAGTAAGATGTTCGGCTTCAGCCTCACTGATATTCGGGTCGAGAAAGTAGCGAAGCACATCAAGACCTTTCATTCCTGCGGTTTCTACAAGGTATCGCTGGGCATCGAGTCCCTCAAGGCCGTAATCTTTGAAGAGTTCCACCCAGGAATCGGCATGAAAACGCATATTGTCGGTCAGAACCCCGTCCATATCAAAAATAAAGGCGAATTTGCTGTTGCCGGGCATGCCGCTAATAGATTGTTGCATCAGTTTGTTTCGCCCAGTTTCATGGCGGTTCTTACTTCCTGCATGGTATGGCGGGCAATGACTTTTGCCTTTGCCTCTCCTTCAAGAAGAATATTTTTTACGAGGTCCATCTGTGACTGATAAAAGCGCCGTTTTTCAATCAGCGGAGCAAGCTCAAGTGAGATATTTGCAGCACACAGCTTTTTGCAGTCTACACAGCCAAGAGAGCCTGAACGGCAATCTGCATCTATGCCGGCTAGTTGTTCTGGAGATGAAAACCTGGCGTGGTAACTGAATACCGTGCAGACTTCAGGGTGACCAGGGTCATTTTTACGGATTTTAGCGGTATCGGTTACCGCTGTGCGCATTTTTTTAGAGACTTCTTCCGGGCCGTCTGCAAGCAGAATGGTATTGCCTAGAGACTTTGACATTTTAGCCTTGCCATCGAGGCCCAGAAGACGCGAAAATTTGGTGATTTTGGGTTCCGGTTCGGGAAAGACCTCCCCGATAACGGGATGAGGGTAGTGATTGTTGAATTTACGGGCGATCTCTCTGGTAATTTCCACATGAGGGATCTGGTCCTCGCCCACAGGGACAACATTGCCTTTGTAGAGCAGGATATCGGCGGCCTGCAGAACAGGGTAGCCGAGATGGCCATAGACCATTGATTCCATATTAAGATCGCGTACCTGCTCTTTGAGCGTAGGGTTTCTTTCAAGGCGCGATGAGGTGATCAGCATGGAGAAGAGTAAAAAGAGTTCCGCATGTTCCTTGATCTGAGACTGGCGGAATACCGGGCTTTTTTCGGGGTCAACACCAGCGGCAAGCCAGTCGATCAGCATGTCAAGGGTGTTGGCGTATATGTCTCCGGTTTCAAGAGAGGTGGTCAGATTGTGGTAATCTGCAATGAGAAAGCAGGTTTCATAGACATGCGCGCCTTTTTCGTCAAGCAGATTCTGTTGTTGAACCCAGCTTTCAAGGGCTCCGGTATAATGCCCGAGATGAAGTTGGCCTGTAGGCCTCATCCCGCTTAAAATTCGTTGTGCTGCCATAAGATAATTGTTGCTGTTTCGACCGGGGAGAGTGCGGTTGATTCAGGCAAGTCAAGGGCGTTATTAATTATAAAGCTGTAAATGCCCAAGAAGTTATAACAGTTGACAGAAAGATAAAAGGGCTTTATTTGTTTTTTGTTTTCATAGCGCTATATTATCGAACTTGTTTTTGAATTCTTGGCAAAAGAAGCCTTCAAAAACTGATATATTAGAGAGTAAGTCCTATACAACACTCGGTTGCCCAACCATGTCAGATCCGGAAGGAAGCAGCATCCGGTAATTTGAGTGTGTGATATAGTAAGCTTACTCTCTTTTTTTATTTAGTCACTTTTAACAGGTCGGGAGCGGTTATGCAGCCAGAATTTAGAAAAAAGGAGTTATTAAGCGCGCCGGTTCGCCATATTGATATTAAAAAGCTGAATGTTGTTTCTCTCGTCGAGCAGATGGGCGATACGGCTTTTCAGGCAAGAAATCTTTCGAGAGCAGCTTCCATAGTTGATCTCATGCAGCAGGACAAGGAGTGTGCTGTCATTCTCACCCTCGCGGGCTCGCTCATCAGCGCCGGATTGAAGCAGGTCATTATTGACATGATCGATAACCATATGGTTGATGCCATTGTCTCAACAGGCGCTAATATTGTTGATCAGGACTTTTTTGAAGCACTTGGATTCCGTCATTATCAGGGCACACCGTTTATCGATGATGCCACGCTCAGGGAGCTGCATATCGATCGCATTTATGATACCTATATAGATGAGGATGATCTTCGGGTCTGTGACGAAACAACGGCTCTCATTGCCAACGCCATGCAGCCGGGTGTCTACTCGTCCCGTGAATTTATTGTTGAAATGGGAAAATATATCGAGGCAAACAACCACGATAAAAACTCCATTGTGTATAAAGCTTACGAAAAGGGCGTGCCGATTTTCTGCCCTGCGTTTTCTGACTGCTCTGCAGGGTTCGGGCTGGTGCACCATCAATGGAACAATCCTGACAAGCATGTTACGATTGACTCCGTGAAGGATTTTCGTGAATTGACCAGAATCAAGATCGAAAATGACAAGACCGGTATTTTCATGATCGGCGGGGGTGTTCCCAAGAACTTTACACAGGATATTGTTGTTGCTGCTGAGGTGCTCGGGTATGAAGATGTTTCCATGCATAAGTATGCGGTACAGATTACAGTTGCCGATGAACGTGATGGGGCGCTGTCCGGCTCGACCCTCAAGGAAGCGAGCTCATGGGGCAAGGTTGATACGGTTTATGAGCAGATGGTTTTTGCGGAGGCCACTATTGCTCTTCCGCTTATTGCCGGCTACGCATATCACAAGCGTAACTGGGAAGGCAGAAAGGCTAAAAACTTCAATGCCATGCTGGATATTCAGCAGGTAAACGTTTGATGAGATTACAATGAAATTTTTTATTGATTCAGCTGATCTTGAGGAAATTCAGAGCGCCAGGGATCTTGGAGTTCTTGACGGCGTTACCACCAATCCTTCGCTCATTGCGAAAATTGTCGGGGATCCATCCAGGTTTTCCTATCAGGATTTCAAGGACCATATTGCCAGGATATGCGACATTGTCGATGGTCCCGTGAGTGCTGAAGTGACCTGTCTTGAGACCCAGGAGATGATTGTTGAGGGTGAGGACCTTGCGGCAATTCACGATAACGTGGTCATTAAATGTCCGCTGACCATAAACGGACTCAAAGCCATACGGTATTTTTCAGAACAGGGAATCCGCACAAATGCGACGCTTGTGTTTTCTCCAAACCAGGCGCTGCTTGCAGCCAAGGCAGGAGCGAGCTATGTGAGCCCTTTTGTCGGAAGGCTGGACGATATCAGTACCGATGGAATGGGGCTTGTTGAGCAGATTGTAACCATCTATGACAACTATGGCTATACGACAGAGGTGATTGTCGCCAGCGTGCGCCACCCTCAGCATGTTGTTGATTCTGCGATGCTTGGAGCTGATATTGCTACGATCCCGTACAGTATTATCCGCCAGCTCGTCAACCATCCGCTGACAGATCTCGGGCTTAAAAAGTTTATGGAAGATGCTGCTGTCATGAAAAAATAACAGCGCTCCCCCGCTTGAATGATGGCGACCTATTGCAACAAGGCTTATCAGCGGGAGATAACCTCAACTTTTACTTTTGCGGTGCCTTTTTCGAAGAATCCCAGTTGTTTTGCGGCTTCAGCGCTCAGATCAATAACCCGGTCATCGACAAACGGGCCGCGATCATTGACTCGGACTATGATTGATGCCTGGGTGGAAAGGTTTGTTACCTTTACCAGAGAGGGAAGTGGAAGATATTTGTGGGCTGCGCTTGGTTTTGAGGGGTCGAATGTTTCTCCATATGCTGTTGGCTGCCCATTATGCTGATCGAGGGTTTCCTTGCCGTACCATGATGCGGTGCCTGTTTCCTCATAGGCGATGGCTTCTTCGTAGTTCATGGGC
This sequence comes from uncultured Chlorobiaceae bacterium, assembly GCA_903851385.1. Classification (GTDB taxonomy): domain Bacteria; phylum Bacteroidota; class Chlorobiia; order Chlorobiales; family Chlorobiaceae; genus Chlorobium. Next base: position 46,607 of record CAINOC010000013.1, read on the forward strand.
ACATAGACCCTGCCGTTGATTATATACGGGGTGTTTTTGATTTTACCCAGCCGGTAAGCCTCCTCTGGTGAAATACCATTATAGTCACGCTTTGAATACGGGGTGCGTGTTGAGGTACATGAACTGAGTGCCAGAGGCAGCACTATGCATCCGGTCAGAATAAACTTTCGGATCATCTCTTTCATTGTGTTTCATTTGCTTTAAACATAGCTATTTTACGAGAAATTACCTGATAACCTGTATGTTTCATTACGGAGGCGTCATGTGGCTCGGTGTTGGAGAATGGAGAAGCAGATTTTCGAAATGTTATGGCTGAAAAACACACAACGCCAACTCCTTTAGGCGTTCTTATTATTCATGGGTTCACTGCGACGCTTGAGAGTGTAAGCGCTTTATATGCGCCACTGTGTGAGCTGGGTATTCCGGTTCTCATGCCTCAGCTTGCAGGACATGGGGCTTCATCTCCCGATGCGCTCCGAGGCGTAACTTGGGAAGACTGGATGAATGACGTCGACAAGGCATTTCAGGAGCTTCGCTGTTCGGCAGAGCAGGTCATTATCATCGGTCACAGCATGGGTACTCTTCTTGCAATTAATCTTGCTGTCAGATATGAGAGCGAGACTGATTCGCTGGTGCTTGTGGCGCCGGCTATCAAACTTGCCTCTCTCTTTGCTCCGGGTCGTCCTCTGCATTTTGCGGTACCACTCGTGAGCGGGATCATAAAAAAATGGGATCTTAAACCTTATGCCGCAAGGAGCAATGCAGGGTGTTCTCCGCATTATGCATGGGTTCCTACAGATGCTGTTGTTTCGTTTTTTGACCTGCTTAAAAAAAGCCTGCCTCTTTTGAGTAAGGTTACTGTTCCTGTTTTTATTCTGCATAACCGCAGGGAGAGTACTGTCCTTCCTGAAAGTGCAACCATACTCTGTGACAGCATAGCTACCAAGCCTTCGGAAAAGTCAATCATGTGGCTGGAGCGTTCGGAACATCAGACGTTTTGTGATTGCGAAAGAGAGGCAGCGGTGAAGTCTATTGTCGATTATGTGTCAGGGAGGATCGCTCGAAAATCCAAGGCTGTCTGACAATGCGGGTAATTGATTTGAGTCAGACCATCCATCCGGACATGCCCTGTTATCCAGGGACTCCGCAGCCGATATTTCAGCAGCTTTCTTCCATCGAAAAGGATGGCTATGCAGAACAGCTGCTGACTATTTCATCTCATTCGGGCACTCATGTTGACCTGCCTTCGCATATTTTGCCAGAAGGGAACTCGCTTGATGCCATGAGTCTTGAACGGTTTACGGGCAAAGGCTTCGCTATTGATCTTCGGGCTTTAGTTGGTGGTGTCATTTCCCCTGGAGAGCTCCAGGGTTACGAAGTTCAATTGCAAGAGTGCGATTTTCTGCTGCTTTGCTCGGGATGGAGTCAGTACTGGGGCCGAGGGGAATATTACACCGGTTACCCGGTACTCTCCCCTGAAGCGGCCCTGTGGTTGACTGGTTTTCATCTGAAAGGGATTGGGGTTGATATGATTTCGGTTGATTCTCCGGATTCAGTTGATTTTTCCGTTCATTCCATGCTCCTTCGGAGCGGGATACTCATCATTGAAAATCTTGATAATCTCTCTTCGCTTTTACACTCCACCTTCATTTTTTCCTGCTTTCCACTTAAAATCGCACAGGCAGAAGCTGCGCCCCTCAGAGCTGTTGCTTTGGTCGATGAGGCCAGTCACAGGTGATTTTTTTATTGGAAGTTAGAAAAGAGGAAAGTAAATTGCGGCCCTCAGGAGAAAATCCACTGTTCTTTTCCATCGAAATAACCACTGTATGAATACCATGCTCTTGTATTCCTCGATTACCAAAAAAGTGCTTATGGCACTTGCAGGGCTTTTTCTTGTTACATTTTTATGTGTGCATCTCGGCATTAATCTGATGCTGCTGAAAGATGATGGAGGGCGTACGTTTACTGAAGCAGCAACCTTCATGGGTACAAACCCGCTGATTAAAGTTTTTGAAATTGTTCTTTTTGCAGGATTTCTGCTCCATATACTCTTCGGTGTACTGGTTTCCTTCCAGAATCGTGCGGCACGACCAACAGCCTATGCGTGCGCGAACAACTCGGAAACATCGTTTTTTTCCAAGTACATGTTTCATACCGGTATTATTGTTTTCATCTTCCTCGTCCTCCACTTTATCGATTTCTACTTCATCAAGATCGGCATTATCGCTCCCCCCCGAGGTATAGAAATCCACGACTTCTACCATCGAACCCTGCTTCTGTTTTCAACTCCCTGGTATGCACTGCTCTATATTATCAGCTTTATATTCCTTGGTATTCACTTGAATCATGCCATTCAGTCAGGATTTCAGACGCTCGGCTGGAACCATAGCAAATATACGGATGCCGTAAAGTTTCTCGGTTCGGCCTATTCAGTTCTTATTACTGTAGGCTTTAGTGTTATCCCTGTTTATCTCCTTATTTTTAAATAACATAACAATTATCGACGACTGTGTTATTCATTGAAAACAACACTCACAACACTCCTCAATGACACGCCTCAACGCCAGAATCCCTGAAGGGCCGGTGGCTGAAAAATGGACTGCCTACAAATCGGGCTGCAAGCTGGTAAATCCCAACAATAAACGCAAACTTGATATCATCGTGGTCGGCACTGGCCTTGCCGGGGCTTCGGCCGCAGCATCGCTCGGAGAGCTCGGGTACAATGTCAAGGTGTTCTGCTACCAGGATACTCCCCGCCGTGCTCACAGTATTGCCGCACAGGGGGGCATCAATGCCGCCAAAAACTATCAGAATGACGGAGACAGCGCTTACCGGCTCTTTTATGATACCATCAAAGGCGGCGATTACCGTGCGCGTGAAGCCAATGTCTACCGGCTTGCAGAGGTCAGCAATCAGATTATTGACCTTTGCGTGGCACAGGGTGTGCCTTTCGCCCGCGAATACGGCGGTCTTCTGACCAACCGTTCTTTCGGGGGAGCACAGGTATCAAGAACCTTTTATGCAAGAGGCCAGACCGGACAGCAGCTGCTGCTTGGAGCCTATGGAGCATTAAGCCGCCAGATTGCTGCAGGTAATGTGACGCTGTTCAATCGCCGCGATGTTCTCGATATGGTGCTTGTCGATGGAAAAGCACGAGGGATCATTACCCGAAACCTGGTAACCGGCGAAATAGAGCGCCATGCAGCCCATGCCGTTGTTCTGGCTAATGGCGGTTATGGGAATGTTTTTTTCCTCTCCACCAACGCAATGGGATCCAACGTGACTCCTGCATGGAGCGCTTATAGAAAAGGGGCGATGTTTGCCAACCCAGCGTTTACCCAGATTCATCCTACCTGTATTCCGGTGCATGGCGACGCGCAGTCGAAGCTTACCCTGATGAGCGAAAGCCTGCGAAATGATGGCAGGATATGGGTTCCATCTAAACTAAAGGATGTTGAAAGGCTCAGGAACAAAGAGCTAAAGCCTTCCGATATTGCAGAGGGTGACCGTGATTATTATCTCGAGCGTCGCTATCCTGCTTTCGGTAATCTTGTGCCGAGAGATGTGGCCTCAAGGGCTGCCAAGGAGCGCTGTGACGCAGGTTTCGGAGTGGGCAGTACAGGGGTTGCGGTCTATCTTGATTTTGCCGATGCCATAAAGCGCAAGGGCCATGATACCATTGACTCTCTCTACGGAAACCTTTTCCAGATGTATCAGCAGATTGTGGCGGAGAGTCCCTATGAAACGCCGATGATGATCTATCCTGCAGTTCATTATACCATGGGCGGTCTCTGGGTTGATTATGAACTGATGACCACCATTCCCGGTCTCTATGCTATCGGCGAGTGCAATTTTTCCGATCACGGGGCGAATCGTCTTGGCGCCTCAGCACTTATGCAGGGTCTTGCCGACGGTTATTTCGTGCTACCCTATACCATAGGCAACTACCTGGCAACTGAAATTCATACTCCCCGTTTTAATACCTCATCATCTGAATTCAACATTGCAGCCGAGGGAGTCACTGATCGCCTGAAGGCCATAAAAAACAGCGGAGCAAAGGAATCTGTTGATCATTTTCATCGCCGTCTCGGTAAGATCATGTGGGAGTATTGCGGAATGGCACGCAACGAAGCGGGACTGAACGAAGCGCTTTATCTCATTGCCGAGCTGCGTAACGAGTATGCCCGAGGGGTTAAAATTCCCGGAGGCCTGGATGAGTACAATCCCGAACTTGAGAAAGCCTGCAGGGTCGCTGATTTTATCGATCTGGGTGAACTCATGGTGCGTGATGCACTGCAACGGCGGGAGTCGTGCGGTGGACATTTCAGGGAAGAGTATCAGACCAGTGAAGGCGAAGCACTTCGCAACGATGATGAATTTGCATTTGTCGGTGCATGGGAGTACAAGGGGCGTGATGCTGCTGCTGAGCTGCACCGTGAGGAACTTCAATTCAATGAGATCAAGCTCTCCCAGCGGAGCTATAAATAACAGGTTATTATGAAATTTACGCTGAAGATCTGGCGACAGAAAAATGCAGATGCCAAAGGGCAGATGGTTTCATATGATGTAACAGAAATCTCTCCTGACAGCTCTTTTTTTGAAATGCTTGATACCCTGAACCAGAAGCTCATCATGAGCGGCGGTGACCCTGTTTCCTTTGACCACGATTGCCGGGAGGGTATCTGCGGCACTTGCAGCCTTTACATCAATGGACGTCCTCATGGGCCTGTAAAAGGGGTTACTACCTGCCAGCTGCACATGCGTTCGTTCAAGGATGGCGATACCATCCATATCGAACCATGGAGGGCAAAAGCGTTTCCCGTTATCAGTGATTTGATTGTTGACCGAAGTGCGTTCGACAAAATCATTCAGGCTGGAGGTTTTGTCTCTGTGAATACAGGCGGTGTGCCTGATGCCAATACCATTCCCGTGCCGAAAGAGAAGTCGGATGAAGCGTTTGATGCTGCGACCTGCATTGGTTGCGGTGCCTGCGTGGCAGCCTGTTCCAATGCGGCGGCCATGCTCTTTATCGGGGCGAAGGTATCACATCTTGCTCTCCTTCCCCAGGGTCAGGTTGAGGCGGCCAAGCGGGTAGAGAAGATGGTTGCTCGAATGGATGATCTTGGATTTGGCAACTGCAGCAATACTTATGCCTGTGAAGCTGAATGTCCCAAAGGCATTTCAGTATCCAATATTGCCCGCATGAACCGGGAGTTTCTCAGTTCGAAGCTTTTTGCTGAAAAAGAAAAGATAGTTCAGGACTCGCTCTGAAAATAGAATCGGCTCTTTGCTCCTTTTTATAATGAACGGGCCGATTACCTTGTATTTCCAGCTTTTTCCGGCAAAAGTAATTATATCTGTCAACCTGCTTTAATCAGGCCTGCCTTTTTCCTTGCCCAATATTCATGTGTATTTTCGCCGCAATACACGTGCATGTTATCATTCGGATTCATGCACGTTCATGAAAATACAAGAAAATACAAGTATTGATTATCTTTATGGAAGATGTGAATTCTTTTGATGGAAAATCTGTTACTCTATTTATGGAAATGCAAACATAAAGAGGATGGAAGCCATGAAAAAAAATACAGGACTTTGGATTGATCACAAGGAAGCGATTCTGGTTTCAATTGAAGGTGAGAAAGCAGTTGTTCAACGCGTTGAATCCGGTGCTGACAGTCACCTTAAGCCCTCTGGTGGATGGAAATCAGGAGGAACTAATGTGGCGCAGAGTGTCTCTAATGAACATGTTGAAGATGAACGTCGAAAACACCAGTATCATGCGTTTTATAAGCAGGTGACCGGTTTGCTTGACGATTCTGACAGAATTGCTGTGTTCGGGCCGGGAGAGGCAAAAATTGAACTTGCCAAAGAGATCGGAAAGGATGGGGAGTTGCACAAAAAAGATGTTGCCGTTGAGGCTTGTGAGCGGATGACAGAAAATCAGCTGATTGCGAAAGTCAAGACGTTTTTTTCTTCCCCAAAGTGAACAGATTGTTAACTGCTTGGAATTAGAAGAATAAAAGTGTAGTTGGTAGCATAGAGAAAATGATTAATGGCGTAAGAACAGAACTTTAAGGGGCCCCTGCAGTGTGTGAATCCTGCAGGTAGTGTGTGGGTAGTCTCTAAATCCCGAAAGGTTCAAACCCGAATGTATGGAAGTATTGTTGCTTTTGTTTCTGATTGTTGTTAACGGCCTTTTTGCCATGTCGGAAATTGCGCTTGTAACTTCAAAGCGCTCCCGTCTTTCCAAACTTGCCGAGGATGGTGAGAAATCTGCTTCTGTTGCCATGAAGCTTGGTCAGGAGCCGTCAAGTTTTCTTTCGACCATTCAGATAGGCATTACCTCTATCGGGATTCTTAACGGTATTGTCGGCGAAGGCGCTCTCGCCAGTCCATTGGCTATCAATCTTCAGACGGTTGGTATGGATCCGAAGATAAGTCATGTTGTTGCTACTGTTGTTGTTGTCCTTGCCATTACCTATATCACTATCGTTATAGGGGAACTTGTTCCCAAGCGGCTTGGCCTTCTCAATCCGGAAGGAATTGCCTGTCAGGTTGCCCGTCCCATGCGTATGCTTTCGACGATAACCCGTCCTTTCGGCCGACTGCTTACGGCATCCACTGATGGAATTCTGAGCTTGATGGGGAAGTATCCGCAGGCTATGCCGAGTGTTACTGAGGAGGAGATTCATGCCATGCTTGAGGAGGGGTCTGAAGCCGGGGTGATTGAGCAGCACGAACATGAGATGGTACGTAATGTGTTCCGTCTTGATGACCGTCAACTCGGTACGCTTATGGTTCCAAGAGCGGATATTATTTTTCTGGATGTTTCCCGGCCACTTGAGGAAAATATCAACAGAGTGACAGAATCGGAACATTCCCGTTTTCCGGTCTGCAACGGTGGACTTCAATCTCTGCTGGGCGTTGTCAATGCCAAACAGCTGTTATCGAAGACGCTGAAAGGCCGGCTTACGGAGTTTACCTCGCAATTGCAGCCCTGCGTCTATGTGCCGGAAACCCTTACTGGCATGGAACTTCTTGATCATTTCAGGACTTCCGGCACCCAGATGGTCTTTGTGGTTGATGAATATGGTGAAATCCAGGGACTTGTAACCCTTCAGGATATGCTTGAAGCTGTAACCGGAGAGTTCGTCCCGCACAATCTTGAGGATTCATGGGCTATTCAGCGTCAGGATGGTTCCTGGCTGCTCGATGGCCTTATTCCTGTTCCTGAGCTTAAAGATACTCTTGAGTTGAAAGGCGTTCCGGAAGAGGATAAAGGACTCTATCATACTCTCAGCGGCCTCATGATGTGGCTGCTTGGTCGTATGCCGAGAACCGGAGACATTATGACCTGGGAAGCGTGGACTCTTGAAATTGTTGATCTGGATGGCCAGAGGATTGATAAGGTTCTGGCTACAAGGTTATCCGAAAATCCTAAGCCGACTGACGCTCGCTCTGAAAAATCATCAGCTGAGGAGTGATTTTTTCTCTTTACCCCGAGTTTTTTTGTTAATAAAGCTTTACCAAGTTTCAAGAAAAACAAGCTGTATGACGCACCAGAATTCCGACTGTTTGTTTTGCCGTATTGTGAGCGGTGAGATACCGGCTTCGATTGTCTATCGTAACGATTATGTTCTGGCTTTCAGGGATATAACTCCGGTAGCCGGCCAGCATGTGCTGATCATTCCACTGAAACACATTGCCTCGTTGAGTGAATTGACCCCCGAAGATGAAGCGATAGCAGGTCAGATCCTTCTAGCAGCAGGAACAGTGGCTGAAATCATTGGCATAAGGGAGTCAGGCTACAGGCTTGTATTTAACAACGGAAGGGATGCCATGCAGAGCGTTTTTCATATTCACGGCCATCTGATCGGAGGAAGCACGATGGGCTGGCCTCCATTCCCTGGATTACCTGTGGCACACGGTTAGCTGTTTTTTTCTTCTTTTTCAGCCTATCCTCCCATTTTCATAATGGCTTTGCTATTGAACGCGCTATTTTTTCCAGCGCACAGGACAAAATGCGTGCAATTTTTCATGTGCGTATATTGTTATTTAGGTTATAATTAATCCTGTTTATTTTTTTACTGTTTTGCAGGAGATTTGTGTATGCGGTTATCGGAATTGAAAGTCGGTGATAAAGCAGAGGTTACGGCGGTAAAGGCAGAGAGCGCCGTAAGGCGGAGAATAATGGATTTAGGACTGATAAAAGGAACCAGATTCAAGGTGCTTAGAGTTGCTCCGTTCGGTGATCCTATGGAGATCGTGTTCAAGGGGCTTTATCTTGCCCTGAGAAAAAATGAGGCGGACGGGGTCATGGTGCGTATACTGGTCGATGGGACAACATGTCCGGCAGCAAAGCAGTTCTGGCACTTTGGAGGCAGGGTATGAGTGAGATCAGAGAGATCAGCATTGCCCTTGCCGGCAATCCGAATTGCGGAAAATCCTCCCTGTTCAACGCCCTGACAGGCGCTCATCAGAAAGTAGGAAATTTTCCCGGTGTTACCGTTGAAAAGCATGAAGGGTATCTTGACTACAAGGGATACCGGATCCGCGTGGTCGATCTTCCCGGTACCTATTCGCTTACCCCCTACTCCCCCGAGGAGATAGTTACAAGAGAGTATCTGATCAAGGAGCGTCCCGATGTTGTTGTCAATGTTGTTGAGGGGCCGAACCTTGAAAGGAATCTGCTCCTGACCACCCAGCTTATGGAGCTTGAGGTTGATTTCATTGTGGCGCTGAACATGATCGACGAGGTGCAGGAAAAGGGCATTACCATTGAAATGAAGCAGTTGCAGGTGCTTCTCGGGTGTCATATTATTCCGACTTCGGCTAAAAAGAAAACAGGACTTGATTCATTGCTGGATCATGTTATAAGGGTTTTCCGGCATGATATCCAGATTCGTAAAAACAAGCTTTTCTTTCGCCCTGAACTTGAGGCTTCGGTAGATAAAATCACCTTGCTTCTTTCTCATCAGAAAGAACTTGGCCTTTATAATGCCAGATGGCTGGCCATCAAGCTTCTGGAGAATGACAGGGAGGTTTATAACCAGGTTCAGCAGTATCCAGTGTGGGTGAAGGTAGAACTTGCCCTTCAGGATGCATTACGAGAGACTGAGCATCTTTACGATTCAGAACCTGAGATTCTCATTACCGAAGACCGTCATTCTTTTATTCACGGGGCCATAAAAGAGTGTGTCCGGCAACCGGAAGAAGGAAGGGCTACGGTAACTGATTATATCGATATGGTTGTGCTCAACAGGGTGCTTGGGCTGCCCGTTTTTTTACTGGTTGTCTGGGGGATTTTTCAGATGACCTTTACTTTAGGCGCTCTGTTTTCAGGCTGGCTTGCTCTGTTTTTCAGTTCCATTGCTTCCGCCATAGGACCTTTTCTCCTCAATGATACCCTTCGATCCATAGTTGTTGACGGTATTATTGCAGGGGTTGGAGGCGTCCTGATTTTTCTGCCGAATATTGTTCTTCTTTTCATCGGTCTCTCTTTTCTTGAGGCGTCCGGCTACATGGCTCGGGCGGCCTTTGTGATTGACAGGGTGATGCATCGTTTCGGTCTGCATGGAAAATCTTTTATACCCCTGATAACGGGGTTCGGCTGTTCCATTCCTGCCATCATGGCGACAAGAACATTGAAAAGTCAGACGGACAGGCTTGTAACCATCATGATTATTCCCTTTATGAGCTGCGGAGCCAAACTTCCGGTGTATGTGATGCTTTCTGCTGCTTTTTTCGCTCCCGCAGTGGCCGGTAACGTCATGTTCGGTATTTATTTTCTTGGTATTGCCGTCGGACTCTGGACTGCCTGGCTTCTGAAATCCACAATCCTTAAAATCGATTCTGAACCCTTTGTGATGGAGCTGCCTCCTTATCGTTGGCCGACACTTTCCTCTGTACTCTTTCAGGCAAAGATGAAGGCCCTTATGTATATCAAAAAGGCAGGAACGCTTATTTTAAGTGCTGTTATCATTATCTGGGCTGCAAGCAATTATCCTCACCAGCCGGCTCTTGATGCAACGCTTGCCGCCGAAACAGCGCGTATTACCGGGAGCAGTGGCAGTGCGGCGGAAAAAGATGCCCGGAAGAAGATGCTTGATGTCCATATCAAGAGTGAACAGCTTGAGTACTCCCTGGCAGGAAGAGCAGGCAAAGTGCTTGAGCCTTTGATCAAGCCGCTTGGTTTTGACTGGAGGATAGGTATTGCCCTTGTAACGGGGCTGGCAGCAAAAGAGGTTGTTGTTTCGACTATGGGAACGATTTACTCTATCGGTCAGAGCAGTGGCGCGCCTAAGGAGCTGAAATCAATTCTCAGGAACGATCCATCGTTCAGCAGGGCCACGGCTTTGAGTCTCATGGTGTTTGTTCTGCTCTATATTCCCTGTGTGGCGGCAATCGGTGTGATGAAAAAAGAGGTAGGGCATTGGCGCCCTGTGCTCCTTTATTCGGGGTATTCTCTTTCGGTAGCCTGGGTGCTTTCTTTCGCAGTCTACCGCATTGCTCTTTTTATGCAGTGACTTCCGTGGGTACTTCAACAGCCGGTGCAATAAGCCCGGACTCTTCTGCTTTGAGGATGATATCGTCTACCGGAGTGGTCATGGGTACCGGGTTTCCATCAGTCATGGTGAGCATCACTGCCGGATGTGCTTTCATGTGGTCGGCCATGATCACTTCCCAGTGATTGTGGGCAGTTTCGTCGAGCGTGCTCCATGCAAGCCTTCCCCTGCACTTCGGAAATTTTGAGCAGCCGAGCCAAAGCCCCCTTTTTCCGCTTCTGAGGTAGAGAGGTGAGCCGCACTTTGGACAGACAAGGTTTGTGAGCACCGGCGGGGTTTTCAGTGGTTCGATATGGCGCTGTTTGTTGAGATTAAGCAGCGTATTGCACTTCGGGTAGTTGGAACAGGCGAGAAAAGCGCCAAGCCTGCCTTTTCTCAGAAGCATGTGCCCTTCTTTGCAGGAAGGGCATACAATGGCAGTGTCTTTCGGCTTTTCCCTGTTCGAGCTTATTGCTTTGATATTTTTGCACTTAGGGTAGCATGAACAGCCAAGAAACTTCCCGCTGGCCGTCCACTTGATCGTCATCTGCCCGACTCCGCATTTATCACAGGTTGCGGTTTCGCTGTTCTGTGGAATAATAGGGTCGTCTTTGCGCAGGCTGAGTGCGATTTCAAGTGGCTTGTAGAAACTGTCGAGCACTTTTTCGTATTCGTCGTCTCCACTGGCAACTTTATCGAGTTCATCCTCCATGAAAGCGGTAAAGCCCACATTGAAAAGCTCTGGGAAATTGGCAACCAGGATCAGTGATACATCCTTGCCGAGTTCTGTGGGACTGATTTTTTTCTTTTCAAGCTCAACATAGCGGCGGTCCTGAAGCGTTGAGAAAATAGACGCATAGGTTGATGGCCGTCCGATGCCGAAATGGTCGAGATCCTTTACTAGCGTAGCTTCGCTGTAGCGCGCAGGAGGACGGGTAAAGCTCTGTTTCTGGTCGAGGTCTGCAATGGCAAGCGGGTCGGCCACCGAGAGGTGTTCGGGCAGCTTTACTGCAGGTTCTTTTTCTATATCTTCTTTTGTGGAGATCTGGGCCTCGTAATCAAGTTCCTTCTGGTCGTCAAAGACACGCATGAAGCCGGGAAACAGAACCCTGCTGCCGGTTGCCCTGAACTGGAATTTCTGCAAGGCGTCCTCAACATCAACTCTTGTCTGCTCAATTTTGGCAGGAGCCATCATGGCGGCAAGAAAGCGCTTCCAGATCAATTCATATAATTTATATTGATCGGTTGAAAGGTACTGTTTCAGTTGTTCAGGTCTTTTTGATAGAGAGGTTGGTCGTATCGCTTCGTGGGCATCCTGGGCATTTTTTCCAGCTTTTGCAGCTCCGCCGAACCCGAGATACTCCTTTCCAAACTGCTTGTCGATATACTCTCGGGCCTGCACGATTGCTTCGGCGCCAATTCGCGTGGAATCGGTTCTCATATAGGTGATGAGACCGGCAGCGCCTTCCGCTCCTAGATCAATTCCCTCATACAGCTGTTGCGCAGCACGCATGGTTCTTTGCGATCCAAAGCCAAGCTGGTTTGATGCAGCCTGCTGGAGTAGCGATGTTGTAAATGGAAGTGGAGGCTTGCGTTGCTGAGTGCGGGGAGCGATTTCAGTGACAGAAAAATTACCTTTCCTGATCAGAGCCGCAATAGCTTCCGCCCTGTCCTGATTGGTTATCTCAGGCTTTTCGCCTTCGAAGCGGACCAGCCTTGCCCTGAAGGACTCGTTGCGGGGAGTCACAAAATCTGCTGCGATGGTCCAGTATTCCTCTATCTGGAAGCGGGTGATCTCGGCTTCACGTTCGCAGATCAGGCGGAGTGCGACGGATTGCACCCGTCCGGCTGAAAGTCCACGCAGCACGACTTTCCACAAAAACGGACTGATCTTGTAGCCGACGATTTTATCGAGGCCCTGACGGGTCTGCTGGGAACGCACAAGGCGGTAGTCGATCTGTCGAGGCTCCTGAATGGCCGCGATGATGGCGGTTTTGGTGATTTCGTTGAAAAGAACACGGAATACCGGTTTCTTTGTTTCTCCAATTTCGTTGGAGATATGCCAGGCGATGGCTTCACCTTCCCGGTCAGGGTCAGTGGCTATGAGAATTTCGACCGCTTCTGCAGCAAGTTTTTTTAATTGCTTGACAACTTTTTCCTTGCCGGGAATTATTTCATAACGGGGTTCGTAATGATGGTCAAAATCAAGGCCAATCTCTTTTTTCGGCAGATCCTTGATATGACCTACGGAGGCGAAAACTGTATATTTATCCCCAAGGTATTTATTTATAGTTTTAGCCTTTGAGGGGGATTCGACAACAATCAGGGTCCTGTTTCTGGCAGATAGTGTTGGTATTTTTAAAGCCATAGATCAGTCCCGGTAGTAAGAGCGTTACAATTAAATTTTGAAAAAGATAGGTTTTGAAGAGCAAAAAACAAATTTTACCAATGGCACGAAGTATACAAAACCTGTGACTATGGGCAGAAATAGTTCCATTTCTATTATAAAACCAGCTTCTACGGTGCGGAAAAATATATTTTATTATTATTGAGGGCGGTCTTACTTTTGCAGGAAATAAAATGCGTTTGAACTTATGCCTCAATCTTTGCTCCGTTTTTATTATCGTTCAGCCGTTCTGATATCAGTTCTTCTTTTGATGCTTTCATTCAGGACTGTTGAAGCAGCCACACTCTCTCAGGCTGGGCATACAACAGTGCCGTTCCATGTTACTACAGGAAAAGATCAGGGGTATACAATCAAGGTTCTTGCCCGCAGAGACGGGGCGACTCTTTTGATTGATCTTGAATCAATGGCGAGGGCTTTGCGGTTAAGCTTTCATCAGGAAGCAGGTACGCTTATTCTGGAGGAAGCTCTCGGGGTTCCAGGCAGTTCCTGCACGGTTATGATCAATAATAATTTTGCGAAGGTGATTTCAAAGGATCATGACCATTCCAAAAGAATTATTCAGCTGCAGTCAACCCCTTCTTCACTGCAGTCACGGATATATCTCCCGGTCAATCAGGCGTGCCGACTTTTTACCGTTTGGCTTGACAGGGAGGTTGGCTATAATTATTCATCCGGAATGATCAATGCATGGCTCGGCGGGAAACATTTCGGTGAATCTGTCGGGATTATCGGGCTTGTAAAGAGTGAGGAGCCGCCTTCAATTCAGGCGGTCAGCAAGCCTGCCGAAGACGGTTCAACGGTGATCAGCGGTATCGAGATTGAAAAACGGGCAAATGGAGCTATCATAAGCTTTTCTGCTTCCGGGAACCCTACCGAGTCTTCGCTGCTGAAGCCTGATGCTGACGGGTATGTTTATTTTACTCTTGAAAAAGCATCTTGTGATGTCAATACCTTGTCCAGAATTTTCAGTGGAGGCGTCGTCAAGGCGATCACTCCGAAACAGTTTACTGAAGGCAGTCTCCAATTTACAGTGGCACTGGACAATAAGTCGTATGTCATTAATTCTGTGGAGTTTCATCGGGATAAAAAAAAGAACCGTTATGTCCTCTATGTTCGCAGTAATGCTGATGTGCAGGAAATCCGTAAAAAAGAAAAGGAGCTGCAGATTGCCCAAGTCCTCAGTCGTGATGTGGAAAAGTGGAAGCTGAATACCATCGTGCTTGATGCCGGTCACGGAGGAAAGGACCCTGGGGCTATTGGCTACAGCGGGACTCGTGAAAAAGATGTGGCGTTGAATATTGTCCGCGATCTCGGGACGTTTATTAATCAGAAATGGCCGGATGTGAATGTGATTTATACAAGAAAGGATGATCGTTTCATTCCTCTGCACGAGCGTGGGAAAATAGCAAACCAAAGCGGTGGAAAACTCTTTATAAGCATCCACTGCAATTCAAGTCCAAACCGGAGTGCCCGCGGGTCGGAGGTTTACATTCTTGGACCGCATAAAAATCAGGCAGCTCTTGATGTGGCAATGTTTGAAAACTCGGTAATCCGACAGGAAGATGACTTTCAGGAGCAGTACAAAGGGTTTTCTGAGGAGCATCTTATTATGAGCAGTATGGCCCAGAATGCATTTGCCAAGCAGTCGACCTCCCTTGCCCAATATATTGTCAAACCAGTTGACCGCCAATCTGTCAATAATGCCCGTGGTGTTCGTCAGGCGGGCTTTATGGTGTTGTGGACGCCTTCAATGCCAAGCATTCTTGTTGAAGTGGGATACTTGTCCAATCCGGAGGAGGAGCGAATGCTTCGGGATCGTCAGGTGCAGACTAAAGTTGCCTATGGTATTTTCAAGGGAGTCCTGGCGTATCGTAAAAATTACGAAACCACCAGTATGGCTGCCCTTGCGGAGTGAGAAAGGTTCTCTCTAAAAGGGGCGCGCGGATGTGCGCCTTTTTTTATATTGCGAAGTTGTCAACCATTGTTCTTATATAGGTTGACATTTCGTTTTTTTGTTGACTAATCTGCTGTTATGAACGATGTTGCTGCCCGGATATTACATCGATTGTCGAAAGCCGGTGATTTTTTGTCGGGTGAAGTGCTCTGCCGTGAATTTTGTATTACCAGAAGTGCGGTCTGGAAGCATATTCAGCTGTTACGCAACGAAGGGTATCATGTTGAGGCCTTGACAGGGCGAGGGTATCGATTGACGAGCCTTACAGGACGGCCGGTAGAGGCTGAAGTTGCGCCGTTTTTAACCGTCCGCCGGTTTGGCAGAAGCATCCTCTATCACGAGGTTACGGCATCAACCAATATGCTTGCAAAGTCCCTGGCCAGTGATGGTTTACCAGAAGGCTGTGTGGTTGTTGCTGATGCTCAGACCGGGGGGCGTGGCAGAATGGGAAGAACTTGGGTTTCACCTTCGGGGGTCAATCTCTATTTTTCATTGATTCTTCGCCCGGGGGTTCCTTCGATCCGTGTTCCTCAGCTCACGCTGCTTGTGGCTGCAGCCATCCATCAGGCATTGAATAGTGTGGTTCCCGGTATTGCACCGTTGGTCAAGTGGCCGAATGATATTCTCATCAATGGCAGAAAGGTCTGCGGGGTGCTGTGCGAAATGCAGTCAGAGCCTGATTTTACGAACTTTGTTGTGGTTGGTATCGGGATCAATGTCAACCAGTCAGAGATACCGCCTGAATTACAGGATCGTGCAACTTCGATTTTTTTGGAGACAGGACGTTTAGTTTCGAGGCCTGAGCTTCTTGCGTCTTTTCTGAACCATTTCGAGCCTCTCTACGATGCTTGGCTTTTAGAGGAGGATCTCGGTTTTATACTCCCCTATCTCGAAAGGTATTCCCTGCTTCAGTCGAAGCAGGTTACTATTGATCAGCTGAAGCGAACAATCAGCGGAACGGTTTCCGGGATTGCACGAGGCGGAGAGCTGATGCTAGATGGCGCAGACGGGCAGACGATCCTGATTTCATCGGGAGAAGCCGATCTGCAAAAAAGAACATTATAATACATAACAATATTCTACTCTTATGGATACCATGACGCTCCATCCTCAAATTGCTGCAGCATATCGTGTGCTTGAAACCGGCGAACCGATCAGCCGGACTGAAGCGCTTCTTCTGGCGGATCTTCCGGGCGAGCTTGCGCTTGATCTTGCCGCTCTGGCAAACAAGGTGAAAAACCGCTACTCAAGTGGTACGGAATCACTTCATGCCTGTTCAATAATGAATGCCAAATCGGGTGTGTGCGGCGAAAACTGCAAGTTTTGTGCTCAGTCAAGCCACAACCGCGCTGATATTGAGGTCTATGATCTTGTCGATGAAGAGTCAGTGCTTACGGAAGCACGCAACTGTATAGCGGAGGGAGTTTCTCATTTCGGGATTGTCACCAGTGGTTACGGGTATAAAAAAATAACTCCGGAATTCCAGAGGGTGCTTGCCATGATCAAACGACTGCATAACGAATTACCTGATCTGCATGTCTGTGCCTCACTTGGTGTTCTTGGTGAAGAGCCTGCCTCAGCTCTTGCCGCCGAAGGGATAGCGCATTACAATATCAATATTCAGGTTGCACCGGACCGGTACCATGACCTCATCGCTGATACCCATACGGTGGAAGAGCGGATTGAGACTGTCAAGCTGTTGCGAAAGAACAATATTTCTGTCTGTTGCGGAGGGATTATGGGTGTCGGAGAGTCGATGCAGGATCGGATAGCTATGATTTTTGCACTGCAGGAACTTGATGTTTCTGTCATTCCTCTCAATGTTCTTGTTCCGATAGATGGTACCCCTCTTGAAGGAAGTGAACCGGTTTCTGTTGCAGATATTGTGAAAGCATTTGCAATCTGCCGACTTGCGCATCCGGATAAAATCATCAAGTTTGCTGCAGGTCGTGAAACGATCATGAAAGATTTTCAGGGACTTTTGATGCTGTCGGGAGCTAACGGTTATCTTACCGGAGGTTATCTGACGACACGAGGCAGGGAGGTCGCTGAAGACCGGATGTTTGCAACCCAGATTGCAAGTTTTAACTGACGGAGCCGATCAATGCAGTTTTATGAACGGATCAGGGAGGAGCTTGATGAGCTTAAGAGCCTTGACCGCTACAGGGTACTTCCTGATATTACCGCCCGTGATGGCAAGGCTATTGAAGTGAACGGCGAGAGGCTTTTGAACCTCTCATCGAATGATTATCTCGGTCTTGGAGATGACAAAGAGTTGCTTGAAGGGTATTGTCGTCAGTTCCGCAAGAGTTCGCATGCCATGACCAGCTCTTCGTCGCGTCTTCTGACAGGAAATCATCCTCTTTATGATCAGCTGGAAAACGCTTTGGCATCGCTCTATGAGCGGCAATCCGCCATGGTTTTCAACAGCGGATATCATGCCAACATCGGGATTCTTCCAGCGCTTTGCAACCGTCATGATCTTGTGCTGAGCGACAGGTTGAACCATGCCAGCATTATTGACGGGATGAAGATTGCTGAAGCTCCCTATCAGCGTTTCCGCCACTGTGACTATGATCATCTTGAAGAGCTGCTTGCGGGGGCTCAGGGCCGCTACCGCCAGATTTTTATTGTTACTGAATCGGTGTTCAGTATGGATGGTGATCTGGCGGATCTTTCCAGGCTTGTTGCCTTGAAAGAGAAATACGGGGCACTCCTTATTGTTGATGAGGCGCACGGTGTCGGGGTGTTCGGAGAGCGCGGTCTCGGGTTGTGTGAAACAGCGGGGATGGTGCAGGAGATCGATATCATTACCGGAACATTCGGCAAGGCTCTGGCCTCTACAGGAGCTTTTGCGGTGATGAGTTCTCTTGTACGGGAGTACCTGCTGAATACCATGCGCTCATTTATTTTCACTACGGCCCTTCCGCCGGCTATTCTTGGCTGGAGCCTGCTCACTCTTCAGCGACAGTCTTCAATGATTTCAGAGAGAGCAGCGCTTCTGGGGCTCGCTGCCAGACTTCGCAATGAACTGATCGGACGCGGTTTTGATGTGCCGGGCGAAAGTCATATTGTGCCGGTCATTTCAGGACGTAATGACCTTGCTGTAGCTCTCGCCGCAAGGTTGAGAAATGCAGGATTTCTCTGTATGCCGGTTCGTCCTCCTACGGTTCCGGAAAAAGGTGCCCGTATCCGAATTTCTCTTCGCTCAACCCTGGGCTGGGAAGATATTGCGCGAATACCTGAAATTATCGGAGGATAACGATATCATGAAAACCGCATGGCTTAGAAAAGAGGGAGCCGAAGAGCTTCTCGTTTTCTTCAACGGCTGGGGAATGGACCACCGTATTGCTGCCTTTCTTTTGCGTGAATCGCTTTCCGCAGGTTTTTCCGAGGATATTCTGGCCTGTTACGATTACCATACGCTTGAGACAGAGGAGGGGTTTATGAACGGAATCAGCCGTTACTCCCGCATCACGGTTGTAGCATGGTCGTTCGGGGTGTGGGCGGCGCAGAATACGGAACTCCCCCCTATAGGGCGGGCTATTGCCATCAACGGTACCCTGCATCCGGTAGACGCCCGGATGGGGATTCCGTCAGAGCTCTTTCAGGCAACGCTTTCAACCTACTCCGACGAAAATCGCCACCGTTTCAATCGCAGGATGTGCGGTACCCGTGAAGCTCTTGAGCTTTTTTCCTGCATGGCGCCGGAACGCGAAACTTCGGATCAGCTGACAGAGCTTGAGCGGCTGCAGGAGCATCTGCTGCAGAGAACTATAAAAAGAAGTACTTGGCACTACAATCATGCTGTTATCGGAGGAAAAGATTGTGTGTTTCCGCCACAGCATCAGTACAATGCATGGAAAGGTGTTCCTCAAACTGTTATTGCCGATATGCCTCATTTCCCTTTTTTTTATTTCAGAAATCTGCAGGAGGTTCTCGCATGCTGCAGCAGATAAAAATAGACAAGGAGCTTGTCCGGGAAAGGTTCTGCAAAACACTCGGAAGCTACGGCCGTAATGCTGCTGTCCAGAAAGTGATGGCTGCAGAGCTTGCTGAATTGGTCTGCAGGGAGGAGCCGACCTGCACATTTGACAGGGTGCTTGAGGTAGGGTCAGGGTCAGGTCTGCTTATGGCTGAGCTGCTGACGCGCTGCTCCGTTTCGAGCTATTATGCCAATGATCTTGTTGAAGAGAGCATCCACTGCCTTCTTCATGTGCTTGATCGCTTTCCGGTTGAAGAGTTTCACTTTATTGCCGGGGATATAGAGTCCACAGCCGAGCTGCCTTCAGGGCTTGATCTTGTGGTTTCAAACGCCACGTTGCAATGGCTTGACGATCTTGATGAATTTTTCAGAACGATGTCCACCCATCTCAGGCCTGGCGGTATACTTGCATTCAGTACTTTCGGTACTGCAAATATGCAGGAAATCACGAGTATCGAGGATGTCGGACTTAACTACCTCTCTCTTGGAGAGCTTGAAATTCTTGCAGGACGGTATTTTGATATCAGAGTCAGTCGGGAAGAGGAGCATCGCACTCAGTTCAGCTCGCCTGAGACCGTGCTGCATCATATACGACAGACTGGTGTCAACGGCCTTCAGCGCCGTTCATGGACAAAAAGCCGATACAGGCATTTTGTGTCTGAGTACAGCCGGTTGTTTTCAAGCGAAAACGGTGTCTATCTTACCTATCATCCGGTTTATTGCTGTCTGAAAAAAAAACTGTCATGAAAGGATCAGTTGTTGCGGTTTCCGGCATTGATACCGGAATCGGAAAAACATATGCGACAGGTTTGCTTGCCAAGGCACTGCTTCAGAATGGAAGAAACGTCATTACCCAGAAAATCGTCCAGACCGGCTGTGAAGGAGTTGCGGAGGATGTGCTGGAACACCGGCGTATAATGGGTATTGGTCTGCAGGATGTTGATAGGGAGGGGTTCACCTCGCCTTACGTTTTCCGCTATCCAGCTTCGCCTCACTTTGCGGCTCGTATGGAAGGGGTTGAGATTGATGTTCTGCACATCCGCAGGGCGACCTTTGCACTGCAGAAGTGCTACGAGATCGTTCTTATGGAAGGAGTTGGCGGATTACTGGTGCCGCTGACCCATGATCTGCTTTTTGCTGACTATATCAGCAATGCGGGATACGAACTTGTTCTTGTAACCGGTACGAGACTTGGCAGTATCAGCCATACCCTTCTCTCGATTGAAGCCTGTTTGAAACGGGGAATCGTTATCAGGGGTGTTATTTACAACCGGTTTCAGAGCACAGACAGGGTGTTAGCTGATGATACGCGTGAGATTATCATGCATTATCTGAAGAAAGCGGGATCACGGGCTCCGGTAATAGACCTTAGTGATGGTTTACTGGAAGAAGATGCTGTCGTCCGTCTCTGTTTATAAAAAAGAGGTTATTGTCACGAATGTTTACGCAGTCAAACGCTATGCCCGTACCCTCACATTCCATTGATCTCGATTTTGATCGCTGTCATCTCTGGCACCCCTATACTTCGGTGACCAATCCTTTGCCGGTTTACCCTGTCTCGAGAGCTTATGATGTTTTTCTTGAGCTTGAGGATGGCCGCAGACTTATTGACGGGATGTCCTCCTGGTGGGCTGCCATTCATGGATACAACCATCCGGTTCTCAATGAGGCTATAGTTTCACAGATGCAGCGGATGAGCCATGTCATGTTCGGAGGTTTGACCCATGAGCCAGCGGTGGAGCTTGCAAAACAGCTGGTTGCATTAACCCCTCAGTCGCTTCAGAAAGTATTTTTCAGTGATTCAGGGTCGGTGTCGGTTGAGGTTGCCATCAAGATGGCCATTCAGTACTGGGCCTCTTTGGGCATAACCTCAAAAAACAGGTTACTGACTGTACGCTCCGGGTATCACGGAGATACTTTCGGCGCAATGTCTGTCTGCGATCCGGTAACCGGTATGCACTCTCTGTTTAAAGGTGCGATTCAGGAGCAGTTTTTTGCTGAAGCTCCGACGTGCCGGTTTGATGAGCCGTGTACGGATAGTGATCTTGCAGATATTCACGTGATGCTTGAACGGCACCACATGGAGATTGCCGCAGTGATTATTGAGCCTGTTGTGCAGGGGGCTGGAGGAATGCGCTTTTATGCTCCACACTATTTAGTCAAACTCAGGGAATTGTGTGATAGTTTTGGCGTACTCTTGATTTTTGATGAAATCGCTACCGGTTTTGGACGGACAGGCAAAATGTTTGCGCTTGAGCATGCCGCTGTTGCTCCTGATATTCTGTGTGCAGGTAAAGCGTTGACCGGCGGTTACATGACTCTTGCAGCCACCATGGCAACAGAGAGGGTTGCTGAAACCATCTGTTCGGGTAATCCGGGAGTTTTCATGCATGGTCCAACCTTTATGGCAAACCCTCTTGCCTGCGCCGTAGCATCGGCAAGCATTACTCTGCTTGAGAACTATGACTGGAAGGCGTCGGTACTTCGTCTTGAAGCAGGGCTGCTGAACGGGCTTGAGCCTTGCAGGGCATTGAGGAGTGTGAAGGATGTTCGTGTCCTTGGTGCGATAGGGGTTGTTGAGCTTCACAGCCCGGTTGATATGGCTCTGGTTCAGAAACAACTGGTTGATCAAGGGGTCTGGATACGTCCGTTTGGTCGGCTGGTCTATCTTATGCCTCCTTTTATAATGCACGATGAAGAGCTTGGGATATTGACTGCTGCCGTGTGCGATGTTGTTAAAACGATGTGTTAGTTTTTGTTTCGGAGTATATTAGAGTTTACTATATCAAGTTATATCAGATTTATAAGTTCAAATGTCAAACGCCGCAATGAGAGCTAAACCCTGGATCAGCCATTATGACAAAGGGGTTCCCCATTCGCTTCAGCCTTACCCGGAGCAGACATTAGTCGATGTAGTCCGAAAGAGTGCTGAAGAGTGTCCGAAGAAGATCATTATGTTTTTCAAGGGCGCATCGCTCTCATATGGAGAATTTGAACAGCAAAGCAATGCTCTTGCAGCGGCTCTTGTAGCAATCGGTATCGGCAAAGGCGACCGCGTAGCCTTGATTATGCCAAACTCTCCCCAGATGGTGATAAGCGAGTTCGGCATTTGGAAAGCCGGAGCCATTGCTGTTCCCATGAATCCGCTCTATACTCTCAATGAGTTTGAGCATGCACTCAATGAGTGCGGTGCCGAAACCGCTATTGTCCTGACTCCCTTTTATGAGAAAATCAAGAGAGTTCAGCCTGATTCACGCTTGAAAAGGGTGATTGCCACTAATATCAAGGAGTATCTTTCGCCGCTCAACAACCTTTTTTTTACAGTTTTAAAAGAAAAAAAAGATGGGCACAGGGTAACATTGAAGCATGGAGATGTCTGGTTGTGCGATATTATCAGGGCTCATTCCGGGGTTACTTTCTTACCGGTGATCATCAAACATGATGACCCTGCGATTTTTCTTTTTTCAGGCGGTACGACCGGTAACCCTAAATGTGTTGTTATTACGCATCAGGGGCTTGTCATTACAGGAATGCAGATTGCCAGCTGGTTCGGCGTTATTCTCGAAAAAGGAAAAGATGTTATTCTCCTTAACATGCCGCTCTTTCATGTCTATGCACAGGTTGGCATTATGACTGCGGCCCTGATTGAGCGATACCCTCTTGCCATGGTTCCGAACCCACGTGATATTGATGATTTGCTGCATACTATCAAAACCCTCAAGCCATCGGTCTTGCCCGGTGTTCCTACCCTCTTTACAGCATTGATCAATCATCCGAAAGTCAAGCGGAACAGTTCAATCCTTAAATCGCTGAAGCTTAGCGTGTCGGGGGCGGCTCCCCTCATGCTTGAAAACAAGAGACGTTTTGAAGAACTTACCGGAGGCAGGATTATTGATGCATACAGTCTGACCGAATCAGCTCTTGCATCGGTTTTTACTCCGATTTTAGGGACATATAAGCACGGATCGGTAGGTATTCCTGTTCCGGATGTTGATGTTCGGATTGTTGAGCAGGAGGATGGTTTTGAGATTCTTCCGGCACTTGAAATAGGGGAAATCATTATGCGAGCCCCCCAGATGATGAAAGAGTACTGGCAGAACCCGATGGAAACAGCTCTTGTTCTTCGTGATGGCTGGCTCTATACCGGTGATCTTGGCTATCTTGATGAGGACGGTTATCTCTTTATTGTTGATCGTAAAAAGGATGTTATCAAACCCGGTGGTTTCCAGGTATGGCCACGTGATGTCGAAGAGGTCATAGCGTATCATCCTGCAGTGTTTGAAGTTGGCGTTGCCGGTGTGCCTGATGACTATCAGGGGGAAGCTGTAAAGGCATGGGTTGTTTTGCGCGAAGGCCATCAGCTCTCTGTGGAAGAGCTTCGGGAGCACTGCCGCAAAGACCTTGCCGCCTACAAAATTCCGAAACATGTGGAATTTACAACTGTACTTCCAAAATCAACAATAGGCAAGGTGCTTCGCCGTAAACTGGTCGAAGCGCATTGCGAAGCCGTGGGATGATTATTATACTGTATTTACACTTTTCTTTGTTATCTTGAGGTAAGGGACAAAAAGGACTTCAGGGACAGCAGGGACTTTACCATCCTTGCGGGTATTTATTTTTTTGCTGCGAGTCCTTTGAGTCCTTGAAGACCCTTTGGTCTTTTGTCCAGTAATCTGCTTTAATTGCTTCAGTTCCGGGGAGGTTTATGGTGGCCGATGGTTTTATTCCTGTTCACGGGGGCTACAAAAACTTACTCTCTTACAAAAAATCGCAGATTATTTATAATGCTACGGTTTATTTTACCAGGCGTTTTTTCAGAAAAGGCGACCGCACGGTAGATCAGATGGTTCAGGCTGCGCGATCAGGGAAGCAGAATATTATTGAGGGGAGTATGGCCTCAGGGACTTCAAAGGAAACGGAGGTCAAGCTTACCAATGTTGCGAGAGCCAGTCTTGAGGAGCTTATGGAAGATTACCGTGATTTTTTGAGAGTTAATGCTTTTCATGAATGGTCAGTTGAACATCCTTATGTAAAGCGTTTGCGCATGATTAATCGAGACACAGCTGCGGATTATGACGCTTTTCGGAAAGGCATTGAACATGAAAATCCTGAAATTTGTGCCAATGTAATTCTTGGCTTGATCAGAGTGTGCAGTTATCTCCTGGATCGTCAACTCCTCCACCTTGAAAAAGAGTTTATAGAACAAGGCGGCCTTCGCGAACGAATGACCCAAGCCCACCTGCACCATCGAGGACAAGCCAAAAAGTAGCCTTCTGTATATGTCCCTTGGGTCACTGGTGTCCTTTTTAAAAATAAGCCTATACTTTATTGTTGGATACTTAATTTAGAACATGTGTTCAGGGTTATTTAGTGCCTGACAGAAAACCTTTGTTTTTTGAAAATCTTACAACCCCATCAAGATCAAAAGCTGTTTGTTTTTGACCCGGCAGAGATGTTTTTGCGTTTATCAGGATTTCCCAAGAGCAAACGACTGAATTGTACGTC